>JAHEJH010000014.1 GCA_024638905.1 Luminiphilus sp. | reverse complement strand
GGTCAAGCGCGCCAAAACGTCTTGCAACAGCTGGCAAGCGGCGAGGCGCCTCTAGTCGTTGGCACCCATGCATTGTTTCAAGATGATGTGCACTTTCATCGACTCGGTTTGATTATTGTCGATGAACAGCACCGCTTTGGTGTTCACCAGCGGCTGTCACTAGCTGATAAAGGCGTAGGTGAGGAGCACCCACATCAACTGGCGCTGACCGCCACACCGATTCCTCGGTCACTGGCCATGGTGGCCTACGGTGATCTCGACTGCTCCATCATCGATGAGTTACCACCGGGCCGCCAACCGGTCACCACGACGCTCATGGACCACACGCGTCGTGACGCCGTTATGCGGCGCGTCGGAAGTGCCTGCCGAGCAGGCAGGCAGGCGTATTGGGTCTGCACGGCCATCGAGGAAAGTGACACTTTGGATATCGAGGCGGCAGAGGCCACACTCGATCAATTGCAACACACGCTGCCTGATGTGCAGATCGGCCTCGTGCACGGCAAGCTGAAACCCGTCGAGAAAGCCGCAGTGATGGCGGCATTCAAGGCCGGCGAACTCCAGCTGCTGGTTGCTACCACGGTGATCGAAGTGGGTGTTGATGTGCCCAACGCGAGTCTGATGATCATCGACAATGCGGAGCGCCTGGGACTCGCCCAGCTTCACCAGCTGAGAGGGCGAGTGGGGCGCGGCGCCGTCGACAGCCACTGCCTGTTGCTTTATCGCCAGCCGCTCTCCGACACCGCCCAGCGGCGCCTAAAAGTGATGCAGGAGTCCCATGACGGCTTTGTCATTGCCGAGTCCGACCTGGCGATTCGCGGGCCGGGCGAGTTACTGGGAACCCGCCAAACGGGTCTCGCGGCCTTCAGAATAGCGCTGCTGCCAGAGCACGAACCCCTGCTTGTGGAAGCACAGGAAATAGCAGGGAGGCTGTACGAGCGCGAGCCCGGCCGCGCGCAGGCCCTGATGCAAAGGTGGGCCGGTGCCCGGGCAGACTTCGCCAGAGTCTGATCACGCCCTGTCGCATCCCCCCCCGCAGGCCGCTAGACTGTGCGGCCGCGAGCCACGAATGCATTCCTTTGAGTGAGTTATCCCCTTCGTTAAATCCCTCTGGCGCCTCGTCAAAATGGCGTGCTGCGTTTGAGATCATGCGCTTTGATAAACCGATCGGCACCTTTCTGTTAGCGGCTCCGACACTTTGGGGCATTGCACTGGCCAACGAGGGTTTCCCGAGTCTGCGGCTGCTCGCCATCTTCTCGGCCGGTATCGTGGTGATGCGGGCGGCGGGGTGTATTGCCAACGATCTTGCTGACCGTAATCTTGATGGTCACGTGGAACGCACGCGGTTGCGCCCGCTGGTCACCGGCGCACTGACCGTTAAAGAGGCCTTAGCGCTTCTCTTGTTGCTACTGGCCACCGCGCTGGGCCTTGTGGCGCTGACTAATCCGCTGACCATTAAACTGTCCATTGCGGGCGCAGGGCTGGCGATGATCTATCCTCTGATGAAGCGGGTCATCCACTTGCCTCAGGTCGTACTCGGCACTGCCTTTTCATGGAGCATTCCCATGGCCTTCGCGGCGAGCATCAATGCCTTGCCCAGCGCACTCTGGTGGCTGTTTGTTGCCAACTTATTTTGGACAGTGATCTACGACACCCAATACGCCATGGTTGATCGAGAGGACGACCTGTCGGTAGGCATCAAGTCCACCGCCATTCTCTTTGGCAGCCTCGACGTGCGGATCATTGGCCTGTTGCAGTGCCTCTGCCTCATCGCTTTTTGGCGCTGTGGGGTGGCCTTTGCACTGGGCCCGATCTATTACGCTGCCGTCGCCATCGTTGGCATCCTCTTTGCCCGACACCTGTGGCTGATTCGGGACCGCGACGTCGAGCAATGCTTTGCGGCCTTTAACCAGAGCAAGTGGATAGGCCTGATTATTCTCACGGGTCTCTGCGGCCACTTCTGGATTGGTGTCAGCTCCGGCTGAGCACGATGGACGCCTTTGACGCCAAACTGCATCGGTCCATCGCCGATCTCGACCCCTCGCTGTGGCAATCCTGCTTTGGTGACAGTGACCCCTTTCTGCGCTGGGACTTCCTGCATGGGCTGGAGACCTCGGCCTGCACCACCGCTGAGAGCGGCTGGCAGCCTGCGCATATCACCCTTGAGCAGAGTGGAGCGCCGGCCGGGGTGCTGCCCGCGTATCTCAAGACCCACAGTTACGGCGAGTACGTTTTCGACTGGTCCTGGGCGGATGCGTGGCAGCGCATGGGGCTTCGTTACTATCCCAAGCTCGTGACGGCAATTCCTTTCACGCCAGCCACCGGGCAGCGGCTGGGTGATCTCACCGGAGACGCTGGCGCGATCGCCACCATGGCGACCTGTGTCAAAGCAATGAGCGAGGAACTTGAGATCTCCAGCTGGCACGTGTTGTTTCTGGATGAGGCCGCCTCGGAGCAGCTACGCAGCTGTGAGATGCCGCAGCGACTGACAACCCAGTTTCATTGGTTTAACCGCGACTACCGCGACTTTCAGGACTTTCTCGATCGCTTCAGCAGTCGCAAACGCAAAAATCTGCGGCGGGAGCGTGAGCAAATCGCTCGTCAGGGCCTCTCGCTCAAAACACTGAAGGGCGAGGAGATCGGTCCCGAACAGTGGCAGTTCTTTCACCGCTGTTACCAAACAACCTACGCCAAACGCTCAGGGCACGGTGGCTATCTGACGGAACGATTCTTTACTGAGACCTGCCCGGGGTTGGGACAGGTGCCAGTCATGGTCATCGCAGAACGAGACCAACAGCCCGTCGCGGCGTCGCTGTTTTTTGAGGGGGAGAACACGCTTTACGGGCGCTACTGGGGTTGCCTCGCAGAGTTTGAGTTCCTGCATTTCGAGGCCTGCTATTACCGCGGCATCGAATACTGTATTGAGGCCGGGTTGTCGCGCTTTGACCCGGGGGCGCAGGGCGAACACAAAATTCAGCGAGGGTTCGAACCGATTTTGACCTACTCAAATCACTGGATTGTCGATGAGCGCTTGCGTGAAGCCGTGGCGCAATTCGCAGAACAGGAGTCAGAACAAGTCCGCGCCTACCAGCGTGAGGCATCGACGTTGTTGCCCTTCAAGCAGGAGAGTGATCAGCCCTGAGGGGGCGCGTCTCGCAAGAATACCCAGTTGTTACCCTCTGAGTGCTCTTTGCTGTAGTAGTAGCCATCGCCCTTGAAGCGCTTGAGGCCCGCGGGTTCGTTGAGACCCTTCTGGATAATGTAACGGGCCATGACCCCGCGCGCCTTCTTGGCGAAGAAGGAAATCATTTTGTACTGGCCGTTTTTTAGGTCGCGGAACTGTGGCGTGATGACCTCAACGTCCAACAACTTGGGTTTGACCGCCTTGAAGTATTCATTAGAGGCCAGATTAACCAGAACCCGGCTACCACTCGCCTTGAGATGCTGCCCCAAGGTCTCGGTAATGCGATCACCCCAGAACTCATACAGGTTTTTCCCACCCGCATTGGCAAAAGGCAGGCCCATCTCCAGCCGGTAAGGCTGCATCAGGTCCAGCGGTCGCAACAATCCATATAAACCAGAGAGAATGCGCAGATGCTTCTGTGCGAAGGCCAGCTCGTCGGCGCTCAAAGTCTCTGCCTGCAGCCCGGTGTAGACATCGCCCTTGAAGGCCAGCACAGATTGTTTGGCATTCTTCAGCGAGAAGTCGGGCTCCCAATTCATGAATCGCTCGTGATTCAGGGTGGCGATTTTCTCCGATACCCCCATCAAACCCTGAATATCCTCAGGGTCCATGTTGCGGGCGCTCTTAACCAGCGACGCCGCCTGATCGATAAACAAAGGCTGCGTTGATTTTTTGGTGGTCGGCGCCGTCTCGTAATCGAGGGTCTTGGCCGGCGACAGAATAGAAAGCACGGGTTCGCCTCTTCTGCAATCTCTGGGGTCAGAATGATAACCTTGCACGTCTACGATAAAAACCGCGGGATTCTCATGCCATCCGACGCCCCACCGGCGAGCACACTGGATCAAGGCATAGTTTGGCTGGAGCGCACCGTGTCCTGGTGCGTCCCGATCATGGCGCTGCTGGTGCTGGTGATCGTCGTGTTGCGCTACGGCTTCAATACTGGCGCAATCGCCGCTCAAGAGACCGTGCAGTACCTTCACGCCGCCATTTTTATGCTGGGTGCGGCGGTGGCCTTGCAAGCGGATCAACACGTTCGGGTTGATATCTTCTATCGGCGCTTCTCGGAGCGGCAGCAGGCGTGGGTCAATGGGCTGGGTCATGTTGTCTTCACCCTGCCTCTGTGTGGTCTGATTGGCTGGGGCTCCTGGGACTACGTGATAGACAGCTGGTCTGCCAGAGAAGCCTCCCCCGAACCCGGTGGCCTGCCCTTCGTCTACCTGCTTAAGACGCTGATCCCGGCAATGGCCTTGCTGCTCGCCCTTCAGGCCTTTGCGCAGATCGCTCGAGCACTTACGATACTCCGACAGAGAGGTAGCGCCTGATGGAAGGGCAATTGGCGCTCACCATGTTTATTGTCGTCTGCGGCGTATTGCTGCTGGGCTTCCCCGTGGCACTGACCCTCGGCGGCACCGCATTGGGATTCGCGGCGCTAGGCATTCTGATCGGGCACTTTGATTCGGACTATCTCACCGCTCTGACCGGTCGCATTTTTGGCACGATGAGCAATGAAACCCTCGTGGCGGTGCCCTTGTTCATTCTCATGGGTGTCGTGCTGGAGCGAGCGAAAATCGCAGAGGACCTGCTCGCCAATATGGCCGGTTTATTTGGTGAGCGGCCCGGCGGCTTGGGAGTCGCTGTCATTATCGTCGGCGCATTACTGGCGGCGAGCACCGGTATTGTCGGCGCCACGGTCGTGACCATGGGGGTGCTCGCGCTCCCTTCCATGCTAAGAGCGGGGTATCAGCCGCAACTCGCAACCGGCACCATCTGCGCCACCGGGACCTTAGGCCAGATTATTCCGCCATCGATTGCGCTAGTTTTGCTGGGTGACATCATGTCCAGTGCGTATCAGCAAGCGCAGCTCCGCATGAACATCATCAATACCGATACCGTGTCGGTGGGGGACCTGTTTGTGGGCGCCATGGTCCCGGGCGTCGTGCTGGTCATGCTCTACCTGACTTATGTGCTATTGCGCGCAGCGTTACAGCCTGCCAGCGCGCCCGCCGCCGTTGTGGATAAAACCGATGCCCGCACAGCCGTTATGGCGGTGCTGCCACCCCTGGGGCTGATCGTGTTGGTGCTGGGGTCTATTCTCGCCGGTGCGGCCACCCCGACAGAAGCCGCAGGCGTTGGCGCCACCGGTGCTTTGTTCTTGGCCTGGGCGCGGGGCGCGCTTTCACTCCATGTAATCCGAGATATCTCACGCTCGACGCTCTACACCACCAGCATGGTCTTTTTGATTCTCATCGGTGCGGCAGTGTTTTCACTCGTCTTTCGGGGGTTCGGTGGCGACAGTCTGATTGAAAGCTTTTTTGAAGAACTTGGCGGCGGGCCCCACATGGCGTTGCTGGTGGTCATGCTGGTGATGTTCTTGCTTGGCTTCATCCTCGACTTCATCGAGATTACGTTTGTCGTGGTGCCCGTAGTCGGACCCGTGCTGCTATCGATGGGATTTGACCCCATCTGGCTGGGGGTCATGATCGCGGTCAACCTGCAGACATCTTTCCTGACACCACCTTTTGGTTTCGCGCTGTTCTACCTGCGCGGCGTTGCGCCGGACAGCGTTAGTACCCGCGCCATTTATTCCGGTGTGCTGCCCTTTGTAGTGATTCAGCTGCTGCTGCTGGTGCTGATGTGGTGGTGGCCTAATCTTGTGCTATGGCTGCCGGGGCTATTGGGGCGATAATAGGTTTGTCGGCCGCGGGCGGTGATACCGCCACCCCGCTCGGGATATCACAAACAGGCAGACAGCCATCAGGGGGACATCATGTCAGTAGAAGAGCTCGATACGCATCCACTGCCCTTCGGCGAGCTGGCACTGCAAACCATTGCCATGCCGAAAGACACCAACGCCAACGGCGACATTTTCGGTGGGTGGTTGCTGTCACAAATGGATCTGGCAGGCAGCATTACCGCCTCAGAGCTTGCCGAGGGACGGGTGGCCACCGTAGCCATTGAGGGCATGTCGTTTCTGACACCCGTGCATGTGGGTGCCGTCGTCAGCTGTTACTGCGACGTGCTGGAGACGGGGCGCAGCTCTGTTCGGATTCTCGTGGAAGTCTGGATCAACGCCAAACAGGATGGCGAGCCCCTCAAAGTCACCGAGGGGGAGTTTATTTACGTGGCCATCGACGAGAACAAGCTCACTCGGCCGATTGCGCAGTAAGTGAGACCGGTGGTAATAGCCGGTTCCGGCCGTTGAGATACGCGCGCTCGGAAATCTCGTGGTAAGTCCGCACTTTCGTCGCAAACGCAAAGTAGGAAGCGGCAATCTTTTTGGCCATAGGGTCGGCATTGACCAGCGCCTCAATCGCCACCTGACTGCTTTCATACAGCGCGTCCATCACGTCATCCGGTAACGGCAACACCTCGGTATCAAACTCGGTGAGCAGAATCTGCAAAGACTCGCTGTTGTTGGCGGTGAAATCATCCAGCATATCGGTATTGGTGGCGCGCGCCGCGACCCGAACAATCGCCTGTAAATCCTCAGGCAGTGCCCCTAGCGCTTCCGCATTGACGATGGTTTCAAGCATCGCGCCCGGCTCGTGCCACCCTGGGTAATAGTAATAGTCTCCCACCTCCATCAAGCCTAGGGTGCGGTCGTTGTAGGGCCCCACCCATTCCACCGCATCGATCACGCCGGTTTGCATTGAGGTGTACACCTCTCCCCCGGCTATGCGCACTGCAGAGCCCCCTGCAGCGTCGAACACCTCGCCAGCCAGGCCGGGAATCCGCATCTTCAGCCCCTCAAGGTCGGCGCGGTTGTTGAGACGAATATTGAACCAGCCCGCCATCTGCACGCCGGTACTGCCGCCTGCAAACGGCACGACCCCAAAAGGTGCATAGAGTTCTCGCCACAGCTCGAGCCCGCCGCCATAGTGGAGCCAGCCGTTGGCCTCCTGCGCCGTCATGCCAAAGGGCACCGCCGTATAAAAGACAGACGCAGGAATCTTGCCCTTCCAGTAATAGGCGGCACCGTGGCCAGCCTCGGCCACCCCCCTGGCAACCGCATCGAAGACTTCGAAAGCCGGCACAATCTCACCGGCACCAAACACCTTGATGCGTAGCCGCCCCCCTGAGGCTTCGTTGACCCGGCGCGCGAAATTCTCAGGCGCTGCCCCGAGGCCAGGTAGACCCTTAGGCCAGGTGGTAACCAGTTTCCATTCAATGGCCTCTACCGGGCCATCCTGACTCGCCGCTGCCGACGCAGGACCTTCGACTCGATCGAGGGTCCACAGAGCAATGACCGCCACCAAAGCGGCTGTGAGCCCCACGACGACAACGGGAAGTACCTGTTTTTCGCGCATGCCCAGTCCTTACAGTATTGTCAGGTTGGCGTATTGAAGCACAAGCCACTTACTGCCTTCACTGAAGCTGACCTCTACCCGGGCATTACTGCCCTGGCCCTCGAACTGAGTCACAACCCCTTCACCAAAAACCTGATGCAGCACGCGTCTGCCCAGATCGATGCCGGCAGGCGGCGGCTCGGACAATGAAGCATGAGCCAGTGAGCCCACGGGGCGGGAGACAGCGCCATTGAGGCGCACCTCTTGAATCAACTCTGCCGGGATCTCGCGAATGAATCGCGAGGGTGTGTTGTACATATCACCACCGTAGAGGCGTCGGTTTTCAGCGTAGGTGATCGCCAGTTTTTTCATGGCCCGGGTGATACCGACATACGCTAACCGTCGCTCTTCCTCCAGACGGCCGGGCTCTTCCAACGACATCTGGTGGGGAAATAGGTTCTCCTCCATGCCGGCGATAAAAACCAGGGGGAACTCGAGGCCCTTGGCGGAGTGCAGCGTCATCATCTGAATGCTGTCCTCATAGGGGTCGGCCTGGCCTTCCCCTGCGTCAAGCGCCGCACTGTCAAGAAACGCCTGCAGTGGCGAGATCTCCTCATCCTCGGGCTCAAACAAGCGTGTGGCCGTCACCAATTCCTGCAGGTTTTCGACCCGGGCCTGACCGCGCTCGCCCTTTTCCGAGCGGTGATAGTCGAGTAGGCCGCTCACTTCAATCACATGCTCGGTCAGCTCATCGAGCGGGAGCGTCTCAGAGGAACGATCCAGATCGTCGATGAGCGCCTGAAAATTGCCGAGCGCCGTCAGCGCTCTGGCGGGTAAAAGGCTCTGCTCGCGGGTGCGATGAATTGCCCGCCACATCGGGATCTGCTCAGCGCGTGCGACCTCTCGAATTTTCTCGACCGTCTTGCTCCCAATGCCCCGGGGCGGGGTATTCAGGACTCGTTCCAGTGCAGGGTCGTCGTCCCGCGTTTGGGCTAACCGCAAATAAGCGAGTGCGTTGCGGATCTCAAGGCGCTCATAAAAGCGCTGTCCGCCATAAATTCGGTAGGGAATACCCTCTCGCAATAACGCCTCTTCCAGCACCCGTGACTGGGCGTTCGAACGATAGAGAATGGCAATTGACCGTCGAGGGTTGCCGTCGCTGAACCAAGTTTCGGCCTGCTCGACGATGTAGCGCGCCTCATCTTGCTCGTTGAAGCCGGCGTAGAGGGTAATGGGTTCGCCCCGCTCACCCTCTGTCCAGAGATTTTTGCCAAGGCGCCCTGCATTGCGCGCAATCAATCCGTTAGCTGCCTCAAGAATCGTCGCCGTAGAGCGGTAGTTCTGCTCCAGCCGGATGGTCTCGGTTCTGGCAAAGTCCTCAGCAAAGCGCTGGATATTCTCGACTCTTGCGCCTCTCCAGCCGTAGATCGATTGATCATCGTCACCGACCGCGACAACCGGGATCGTCTGCCCCGCCAGCACTCTGAGCCAGGCGTATTGAATGGTGTTGGTGTCCTGAAACTCGTCCACCAGAATGGTTTTGAATCGTTGCTGGTAATGCTGCAGGGTCTCCGGCGACTTCAGCCACAATTCATGGGCGCGCAATAACAACTCTGCAAAATCGACCAGTCCTCCGCGCTCGCAGGTTTCCTCGTAGGCCGCATAAATACGCACCATCGTCTTGGCATAGAGATCCCCCTCCGGGGCCTCTACATGCCGCGCGCGCAGTCCTTCGTCTTTTTGCCCGTTGATGAACCACTGCGCCTGCTTAGGCGGCCAGCGCGCCTCATCGAGGTCGAGTTCTCGGCAAATGCGTTTGACGACCCGCAGTTGATCATCGCTATCGAGAATCTGGAACTGCTGCGGCAGTCCTGCCTCGCGCCAATGCGCTTTCAGGAGTCGATGAGCGAGGCCGTGGAAGGTCCCCACCCACAGACCGTGGGTGGGCATCTGCAACATATCCTCTATGCGGCCCCGCATTTCTCGCGCAGCCTTGTTAGTAAAGGTGACGGACAGTACGGAATGGGCAGAGAACCCCTCCGCCCGAATCAACCAGGCGATACGGTGCACCAGGACACGCGTTTTGCCCGACCCCGCACCTGCCAGCACCAACAAATTGCCGGAAGAGGCGGTCACGGCCTCTCGTTGAGCCGTATTTAACGGGTTTAAAATATCCGATACATCCATGCGTGCAGTGTACCGGAATGGTGTGAAATGGCTGAAACGACCGCCACTGACACAGTGCGGATGGCGGTTCCTTCACATCGTTTTCATTGGTATAACGGAAAGGTATCGAGTGGGTCTTTTGCGGCAACTTGCCGGTCGTGACCGCCTTACACCTATGCGCGGGTACACGACCTGATGGCGCCCCGACAAACGCTTTATCTAAAAAGGAACACCATAATGAAAATTCAAACTGCCTCATTACTGCTGGCGATCACCGTATTGCCCTATGCCACCGCTCAAGCGTGCGACGTGCCAGTGGCGCCGCCCACCCCGGACGGCGGCAGCGCAACCCTCGAAGATATGATCGCCGCCCAAGGGGAAGTGAAGTCCTTTCAGGCCGCCAACGCGGAATATCTTGAGTGCGTCGATGACCTGATGACGGCAGAGAAAGCCTCCCAGGCTGAGGGAGACAAAAGTGCTGAGGAGCGATTTGCGCTTGCCGCTGCGGACTACAACGCCGCGGTATCGCGTGAAGAGCAGGTCGCCGCTGATTTCAATACGGCCATTCGCGCCTATAAGGCCGCCAACCCCGACTGATTGCCCGGGAAGCCGTGCCGGACTCGGCGCCGAAACGGCGCCACGTAGCTAGCGACGGCGAGCCCACCTCAGCACACGACACCTGTTTCTGGCGCTACCAGTGACGGATCGTGTTCGCCATGATGAAAAAGCAGGTGATGAAATTGACGCCGACAATCAGGGTCCGTATGAGCGCGATCCGGTCGGCTTCGATACTGTCTGCAGAGGCCTTTTCCCCCAGCGCTTTTGCCCAAATACGCCATAACTTCATCGATCCAATCCTCCTTGATTGATCACGACTGACTGTGTGAGATAGGTGTTTATACGTCTGGCTATGCGCTCCATTGCGCGCAAAGTTGAGGTGGCGTTTTGCACCGCCTTCTCACTTGCTGCGTTTTCGCCAATCGAGCGCTGCACCGATTGCAACACCAACCCCTATCCAAACGGGTTCTCTTGTTAGCACAAAAACGCTCGCGCCCAGCGCTGTACCGACACCGATCCAGTTGCCAGCACTGCCAGAATTTTCGGCTCTTTTATTCATGGTGCGCTCTACTTAGCCTATTTTAGCCGTCGCTCAGTATTTTGGAGGGTCGACTCTCCTCCTTCTAGTCCTCTTCGAGAACTCCCTTTTGTTTCAGGGTCTTTGTAAGCCTCTCTGCTCGAACAAATGCGATCAGCCCAAAAACAAAGCCCACAATTCCGAATGCTTCCATCACTGCCTCTAATAAAATCATGATTTGAACTTATTCCACTGTCACGCTTTTAGCCAAATTACGAGGCTTATCAACATCGGTGCCCCTCGCGACGGCCACATGATAGGACAGCAACTGCAAAGCGATGGTGAATACCACCGGGCCGGCAAGCGCACTGCAATCGGGCATTTCGAGCACCTGGCAATCGGGAGCCGACTCATAACCGGCGTTGGCGCTCGCGAAAACAAACAGCTGTCCGCCCCGCGCCCGCACTTCCTCCAAATTGGAGCGCAACTTTTCCATCAGTCGGTCATCAGGTGCAACGGCGACCACCGGCATATCATCATCGACCAGCGCCAACGGTCCGTGCTTCAACTCACCCGCGGGGTAGGCCTCCGCATGGATATAGGAAATCTCTTTGAGCTTGAGGGCCCCCTCCATGGCAATGGGGTAATAAATACCCCGGCCCAAAAAGAGCGCGTGGTGTTTGTTCGTAAAATGATGAGACAGCGCTTTGATGCGAGCGTCGTAGTCGAGCACCGCCTCGGCAGCGTCGGCCATCTCCTCGAGAGAGGCGGCCACCTCACTCTCTGATAGCGCCCCTTGCGCGTGATGGCGGGTAAGACACAGGGTGAGATTGAGTAATGCGGCCAGTTGGGTGGTAAAGGCCTTGGTCGATGCCACCCCGATCTCAATGCCGGCCTGTGTGAGATAGACCAGCTCGCTGGCGCGCACCATCGCGCTGTGGTCCACGTTACAAATCGCTAGGCGAGCGAGCACCCGCTCCGAATCTACGTGTTCAAGGGCCGCCAACGTGTCAGCGGTTTCCCCCGATTGCGAGATACCCACCACCAGCGTATTGGGCAGGGTCACCGAGTCGCGATAGCGATACTCCGAAGCGACCTCCACCTGGCACGGCAGCCCTGCCAGTGCCTCAATCCAGTGTCGGGCAACGAGACCTGCGTGATAACTCGTGCCACAGGCGAGAATCTGTACGGCAGCCACCTGCGGAAACACCTGTGCCGCCGCGGGCCCAAAAACCTCATCTGTCACGGAACCCTGTCTGACCGTATCGCGCAGGCGCGCAGGCTGCTCAAATATCTCTTTCAGCATGAAGTGCTGGTGATCGCCTAGGCCCTCGTCCTCATCCTGAAGTGCTAGCCGGGCGGGTGCTCTGTCAGCAACCTGCCCCTTGCCGTCCAGAATGCGGTAGCCGTCGGCGTTGAGCTCTGCGAGATCACCATCCTCCAGATAGATAAACGTGTCTGTCACAGAGCGGAGTGCCAGGGTATCGGACCCGGCAAAGTTTTCACCAATGCCAATACCGAGTACCAGTGGACTGCCGTGCCTCGCTACGACGATGTTATCCGGTGCCTCGCGGTCAACGATGGCCAGCGCATAGGCACCCTCGAGCTGCGGTAAGACGTGCTGTACAGCGTCAAGCAGGGTTTTGCCCGAGGCCACCGCCAATTCGATGAGGTGAGCCACCACCTCGGTATCAGTGTCGGAAATACAAGCCCGGCTCTCGTTGGCTAATTGTTCACGAAGCGCGCTGTGATTTTCGATAATGCCGTTGTGAACGACCGCGATGCGCTTGTTAATGATATGCGGATGAGCATTAATGACAGATGGCTCGCCATGGGTCGCCCAGCGTGTGTGGGCGATCCCCGTGCCACCCTGAATCGGTGCCCCAAGCTGAGCCTCCTCCAGCGCTGAGACGCGGCCTAGGCACTTATGGCTGGACAGGTGCCCATCACGATCGATCAGCGCGAATCCAGCGGAGTCGTAACCGCGATACTCGAGCCTGCGCAGGCCCTCTAGCAGGATCTCTGTACAGTCCCGCCGCGCAGCGACGGCCACGATGCCACACATCAGTCGCTGTCCCCTGGTTTCTCTGGGCGTTGCCAACCGTCGACATTGCGCTGCCTGCCCCTGGCCACCGCCAGTTGGTTGGCCTTAACGTCATCCGTGACGGTAGACCCTGCGGCGACAAAACCACCGGACTCAATCACGAGGGGGGCGACGAGGGTGCTGTTCGAGCCCACAAAGACGCCTTCACCGAGTGTGGTGCGGTGCTTGTTGGCACCGTCGTAGTTACAGGTAATGGTGCCAGCGCCCACATTGCTCTGACTGCCAATATCCGCGTCACCCAGATACGCCAGATGGTTGGCCTTCGCGGCTCTACCGAGCCGCGCATTTTTCACTTCGACAAAGTTACCCACCTTGGCCTGCTCGCCAATCACGGTGCCGGGACGAAGGCGCGCATAGGGGCCAACGACGGCGTCCGAGAGCACTTCGGCGCCTTCAATATGGGTGAAAGGCAAAATACGGGCGCCCGCGCCGATCTGTGCATCGCGCACAATGCAATTTGCGCCGATCGATACACCGTCACCCAACGACACGTTACCTTCAATCACCACGTTCACGTCGATACGAACATCGCGTCCACATTCAAGACGGCCGCGGATATCGAGCCGCGAACGATCATTGACCAGCACCCCACCGGTCATGAGTTGATCAGCCAGTGCCAGCTGGTGCTGACGCTCAAGCTCCTCTAGCTGTTGCGGAGTGTTCACACCCCGGGTGTCAAAATCATTATCGGAACAGACCACTGTTACCGGCATATCATCCTCCCGGGCCAGCCCGAGCACATCGGGCAAATAGTACTCTGATTGGGTATTGCGATTATCTACTCGGTTCAGCCACGCGCTCAGCTGCTCGGCGTTGGCCGCCAAAACCCCTGTGTTAATTTCCCGCACAGACCGTTGCTCAGGAGTGGCGTCTTTTTCCTCGACCACGCCAACAAAGGCACCGTGGTCATCGCGCACAACCCGACCATAGCCCGTTGGGTTGTCGAGCACGGCAGATAGCATGGCGATACCGTCATCGGCTGCGGAGACGACAGCTCGCAGGGCTTCATTGGTAATTAATGGGACATCACCGAAGAGCGCCAGCACCGTGCTGGCGGGGTCGCAGGCACCGATCGCCTGTTGCACCGCATGGCCCGTGCCCAGCTGTTCAGCCTGCAAGTGGCATTGCACATCGGGTGCACTCACCGTCGCCTCTACCGCTTCGGCGCCATGACCCACGACCACGTGGATGCGTTCAGCACGGAGTGCTCGGGCGGTTTGCAGCACATGCGCCACCAGCGGCTGACCCGCGAGGGTATGGAGCACTTTAGGGAGCGAGGATTGCATCCGGCTACCCTGTCCGGCGGCCAAAATGATCACTTCCAGCATGCAGGTGTCCGCTTAGGCAGCTAGGGAAGGCACATCATTGACAACCGCAGGTAGTTTGCAAGCGCAGGTGGGAAGATGCGCAAACAAACACCAAAAAAAGGGCTATTTGCGGTGGTTTGGTGTGCTTAACCGCGACCGGCGCGATTTTTGAGTTTGCGGAGTGCAGCCAGCTGTGCGGTGGCCTCGGCAAGCTGAGCTGAGGCCCGACCGTAGTCGATCTCGCCCTGTTGGTTAGCCAGCGCGTCCTCCGCGTCCTTGCGCGCGGTCTCGGCTGCGGCTTCATCGATGTCATCGGCCCGCACCGCCGTATCGGCCAGCACGGTGACGACGTCTCCCTGCACCTCAAGGAAGCCCCCTGAGGCATAGTAGACCTGCTCTTCTCCACCCTGCTCTACAACCCGGATGGGGCCAGGGATCAAGCGCGTCAGCAGCGCCGCGTGCCCGAAACACACACCGAGCTCTCCCTCAACGCCGGTGGCGACCAGCAGCTCGACTGCACCCGAGTAGATCTGGGCCTCTGCGCTGACAATGTCACACTGTAAGGTCGTTGCCATCAATCAATCCCCCGCCAGCTTCACAGCTTGGCGGCTTTCTCCACCGCCTGCTCAATGGAGCCAACCATATAGAAGGCCTGCTCGGGCAGCTGATCGTAGTCGCCCTCGAGAATGCCCTTAAAGCCGGCAATAGTGTCCTTGAGTGAGACATAGATGCCGGGTGAGCCCGTGAAGACCTCTGCCACATGGAAAGGCTGCGACAGGAACCGCTCGATTTTTCGGGCGCGAGACACGATGAGCTTGTCTTCCTCAGACAGCTCATCCATACCCAGAATCGCGATGATGTCCTTCAGCTCCTTATAGCGCTGCAGAACCGTTTGCACCCCTCGCGCGACCTCGTAATGCTCTTGACCAATAATCAGTGGGTCCAGCTGTCGTGATGTTGAGTCGAGGGGGTCTACCGCGGGGTAGATGCCCTTCGCGGCGATGTCACGACTCAGAACAACAGTAGAATCAAGGTGGGCGAAGGTTGTCGCCGGTGACGGGTCGGTCAGGTCATCTGCCGGTACGTAGACCGCCTGAATCGAGGTAATCGATCCGGTCTTGGTGGAGGTAATGCGTTCCTGCAGGACACCCATTTCTTCTGCCAGCGTCGGCTGGTAACCCACCGCTGAGGGCATTCGGCCGAGCAACGCTGATACCTCGGTTCCCGCCAACGTGTAGCGGTAAATATTGTCGACAAACAACAGGACGTCGCGGCCTTCGTCGCGGAACTTCTCTGCCATCGTCAAACCGGTTAGGGCCACGCGAAGACGGTTGCCGGGTGGCTCATTCATTTGGCCGTAAACCATCGCCACCTTAGATTTATCCATCTCTTCCACATTCACGACGCCAGATTCCTGCATCTCGTAGTAGAAGTCATTTCCTTCACGGGTTCGTTCACCTACACCCGCAAATACCGACAGACCTGAGTGCTCAGTCGCGATGTTATTAATGAGCTCCATCATGTTCACGGTCTTGCCGACCCCGGCGCCACCGAACAGGCCGACCTTGCCGCCCTTCGCAAATGGGCAGACGAGGTCAATCACCTTGATGCCCGTCTCGAGTAGCTCATCAGACGCAGCGAGCTCTTCATAGGTGGGGGCAGCACGGTGAATGGCAGAGCGCTCTTGCTCACCAATTGGGCCTTTTTCATCAATGGGGTTGCCCAACACATCCATGATCCGACCCAGCGTCTTTGTGCCCACCGGCACCGAGATCGGTGCGCCGGTGTTTTCCACGTCCAGGCCGCGACTCACACCCTCAGAGGGACCCATGGCAATCGCGCGCACTACGCCGTCGCCCAGCTGCTGCTGAACTTCGAGCGTCAGCCCCTTCTCACCCACCATCAGTGCGTCATACACCTGGGGCACGCTGTCACGGGGGAACTCCACGTCGATGACGGCGCCGATAACCTGTACGACCTTTCCGCTACTCATTTTCCGGTCCTCGTTTCACATTCTGTGCAGCGGTCATTCCACTGCATGCTTTCATTCCAAAGAAGCGCCACATCAGCCAATGGCTGCGGCGCCTCCTACAATCTCTGCCAGCTCCTGCGTAATCGCGGCTTGTCTGGCTTTGTTGTAGACGAGCTGAAGCTCCTCGATCAGCTCACCCGCATTGTCCGTCGCGTTTTTCATCGCAATCATCCGAGCCGCCTGCTCACAGGCCCCGTTTTCAACAACCGCCTGATACACCTGTGACTCGATGTAACGCACCATCAGAGCGTCTAGCAGCTCCCGCGCATCGGGCTCGTAAACGTAATCCCAGTGGTGCGACAGCGCTTCGCTTTCTTCAGCCTTTAGCGGCAACAGCTGCTCTACCTCGGGCGACTGGGTCATGGTGTTCACAAACTCATTGCTCGCAAGGTACAGCGCGTCGATGCGGCCATCCGTGTAGGCATCCAACATGGTCTTCACGCCGCCAATCAAGTCTTCCAGCGCAGGCTCTTCACCAAGATCTCTCACCGACGCGGTGACATTACCGCCCACGCTGGCAAAAAACCCTGCTGACTTGGCGCCGACGAGACAGAGCTCCACTTCAACACCCTCGTCCTGCATCGCCTTCATGGACTGGATCGCCGCCTTGAACAAATTGATATTCAAGCCGCCGCACAAGCCACGGTCCGTTGACACAATGATGTAACCGGCGCGTTTAACCTCGCGCTCCTGCATGTAGGCATGGCGGTATTCCGGTGTGGAGTTTGCAATGTGACCCACGACGGCACGCATTCGCTGCGCGTAGGGCTTGCCCAACTCCATACGGTCCTGGGCGCGCCGCATTTTACTCGCCGCCACCATTTCCATTGCGCTGGTGATCTTTTGAGTGCTCTGAATACTCGAGATCTTGGTGCGGATTTCCTTGCCAACAGCCATTCGTACTTACCAGGTCTGCGTAGACTTGAAGGTTTCGATAGCGGACTTGAAAGCGGCCTCGCGGTCGTCATCCCAGCCGCCGTCTGCCTCGATCGTTTGCATTACGTCGGCGCACTCGGATCGCATGTAGCCCAGCAGCGCGGACTCAAAGTCGCCGATTTTGGCTACCTCTACGTCCTGCAAGTAGCCTTCGTTTCCGGCATAGAGCAGGACACCCATCTCCGCGATTGAGAGTGGTGCGTACTGCTTCTGCTTCATCAACTCGGTAATGCGCTCGCCGTGTTCCAGCTGCGCCTTAGTCGCGTCATCGAGATCCGACGCAAACTGCGAGAACGCCGCCAGCTCGCGGTACTGTGCCAGAGCAGTTCGAATACCGCCTGAGAGCTTCTTCACAATCTTTGTTTGTGCAGCACCACCCACTCGGGAGACCGAAATACCCGCGTTCATGGCTGGGCGCACGCCGGCGTTAAACATGTCCGCCTCGAGGAAGATCTGGCCGTCAGTAATCGAGATCACGTTAGTCGGCACGAACGCCGAGACGTCACCCGCCTGCGTTTCGATCACAGGCAGGGCGGTTAGCGAGCCTGTCTGGCCCTTCACTTCGCCACCGGTAAATTGCTCTACGTAGTCAGCGTTGACCCGCGCTGCACGCTCAAGCAGTCGCGAGTGCAGGTAGAAAACGTCACCAGGGTAAGCCTCACGGCCGGGCGGTCGTCGCAGCAGCAGAGAGATCTGCCGATAGGCGACCGCTTGCTTGGACAGGTCGTCATAAATGATCAGCGCGTCCTCACCACGGTCGCGGTAGTACTCGCCCATGGTGCAGCCCGCAAACGGCGCGAGATATTGCATTGCCGCAGGGTCGGAGGCGTTAGCGGCCACCACAATCGTGTGCTCCATCGCGCCATGCTCCTCGAGCTTGCGCACGACGGATGCCACCGACGAGGCCTTCTGGCCCACCGCCACATAGATACACTTAATGCCGGTGCCTTTTTGATTGATGATCGCGTCGACCGCGATAGCGGTCTTACCCACCTGCCGATCGCCAATGATCAGCTCGCGCTGACCACGACCAATTGGCACCATGGCGTCGATCGCCTTCAGGCCGATTTGCACCGGTTGGTCAACCGACTGTCTGGCGATCACGCCTGGCGCAATCTTTTCAATGGCGTCGGTCTCGGCAGTTTCAATGGCACCCTTGCCATCAATCGGGTTGCCGAGAGAGTCCACAACGCGGCCCTGTAGCGCAGGACCAACAGGCACCTCGAGAATTCGCCCCGTGCAGCGACAAGTCTGGCCTTCGGCCAACTGCTTGTAGTCGCCCAACACTACCGCGCCTACCGAGTCGCGCTCGAGGTTCAAGGCCAGGCCGAATACGCCGCCATCGAACTCGATCATCTCGCCGTACTGGACCTCTGTGAGGCCATGGATACGGATAATGCCGTCCGTAACCGAGACAATAGTGCCCTCATTGGTGGCCTGCGAAGCGACTTCAAGCTGGTCGATACGCTGCTTGATCAGATCGCTAATTTCCGAGGGGTTGAGCTGTTGCATGACCTATTCCTCTGTCATTGGGTCAGCGTGCCCGCCAATTTATTCAGGCGGCCGCGAACTGAGCCGTCGATCATCAGATCGTCGGCGCGAATGAGCGCCCCTCCCAGTAATGAGGGGTCGGTTTCTGATGTCAGGGTGATGCTGCGCGCCAGCTTTTCCTGCATCGTGTCGGCAAGTTGCTGTGTTTCGGCATCACTCAGGGGGTATGCGGAGGTCACATGGACCGCCACGGTGCTCTCAACCGCCTGCTTGAGCTGATCAAACAACATTGCCACCTCAGGCAGCAGAGACAGACGGCCGTTATCAGCCATGATAGCCAGCAGGTTTGCCACCGCTGGTGGCGCGGCTTCCCCTGCCAAACTAGAAAGCGTTGATGCGCGCTGCGTAGCCGTCTGGTCTGGGTCCCGCATAGCGGCTGCGACTTTCGGCTCGGCGGTGATCGCCGCCAGCTCCGTCAACGCTGTTTGCCAGGCGGCCAAATCATCT
>JAHEJH010000181.1 GCA_024638905.1 Luminiphilus sp. | reverse complement strand
TGAGAATGTGCTGAAAGAATGCGTAGTCGGCATTACCCTGCGGCGGAGTGCCGAGGAAGTTGCGTCCCCATTGATCACTCTGCCAAGCCTCACGATTCCACTTCTTGATAGAGTAGGGCGGATTAGCAAGGACCACGTCGAAGGTCTTGAGCCGGTCACCTTCGATCAGATTTGGTTCATGCAAGGTGTTACCGCTGCGGATATCGAAGTCGGACACGCCGTGAATCACCAAGTTCATACGGGCGATCGCCGCGGTGATGTTGATGAGTTCCTGTCCGTAGAGGCCGATGGTGCGAGTGTCGCCACCGTTTCGTTTCACTTCGGCTAGGCACGAGATCAACATGCCGCCAGTGCCGCAGGTCGGATCGTAGATAGTCTCGCCCGCCTGGGGTTCCAGCATCTGGGCCATTAGGTGCACGAGTGTGCGGTTGGTGTAGAATTCTTGTGCAGTGTGGCCGGAATCGTCGGCAAACTGCTTGATGAGGTATTCATAGCCGTTGCCGAGTTCATCCTCGGGGACGTTTGCAAGACTGAGGGTATGCTTCGAGAAGTGCTCAATCAGATTCTTGAGGGTTTCATCCGGCATTTGGGCCTTGTCGGTCCACGCTGCGCTACCGAAGACGCCTTTGAGCCGTGCCGGGTTGGCTGCCTCAATTGCCTGAAAGGCGTTCAGCAGCGTACGACCCACATCGCGTGAAGCGTCACGGGCATCTTTCCAGTGCGCCCCCTGGGGCACGGTGAAGCGGTCGTTGGCGGTTGCGATGGCGTAGCCTTCGTCCTTGGTGTCTTCAAATGCTTCGCTGTAGTCACCATCCCAGACATCCGAGAGCCGCTTGAAGAATAGCAGCGGAAAGATGTACTGCTTGTAGTCGCTGGCATCGATGAGCCCGCGCAGCAGGGTGGCAGCACCCCAGAGGTAGGACTCGAGTTCCTTTTGAGAAAGGCGATCAGTCATTGAGCCATCCTCCCTTGGTCAAGACGGTTCGCAGGTGGTCTTCGGCAGCTCGTGCCTCGGTGAGTGCATCCTTGAAGGCAGCGATCGCCTCATGCAGGGGCGGGATGTCTTCGCCGATGGGTGGCAGAACGTAGCGGGAGATACTGAGCGTCCATCCTTCTGCTTCGATCTCGTCGAGGCTGACGACCTTGGCCCGATCTTCGACATCTTCGAACGCCTGGAACCACTCGGCAATCTGTTCGCCATGTTCAGGATCAAGAAGCCTTTGCGAGAGGACATCGCGGTAAAGGCTCTGTGCATCGATGATGAGCACTTTGTTCTTCCGCTCGGCAGGTTTGTTCCGGCGAAGCACGACCACGCAGCCGGCGAGACCGGTGCCGTAGAACAGGTTCGGAGCCATGCCGATCACCGCTTCGATCAGGTCCTCCTTGAGCAGGGCTTCGCGGATCGTGCCTTCGGCGCTCTTTCGGAAGAGGGCCCCCTGTGGAAGGACAACAGCCATGCGGCTGGAACCACCCTCAGCCATCGACGCGATCATATGCTGGACGAAGGCGTAGTCGCCGTAGCTGTCCGGCGGGAGGCCATACTGCGTGCGGCCCCAGGGATCGTTTTCCCAGATGTCGCGTCCCCAGTCCTTGAGTGAGAACGGTGGATTGGCGATCACGCAGTCGAACTTCGCCAGGCCGCCGGCACCGTCGGTGAAGATGGGATTGCGGAGGGTGTCTTCGCGGGCGATCTGGAAATCCTCGATGCCGTGGAGGACGAGGTTCATGCGGGCGACCGAGGAGGTGGTGAGGTTCTTCTCCTGGCCGAAGATCTTGCCGAAGAAGGTCCGCGGGTCGCCGCCCTGGCGTTTCACGTGGTCAATCGCGGCCAGCAGCATACCTCCGGTGCCGCAGGCGGGGTCGTAGATCGATTCGCCTTCCTTGGGGTCGAGGATCTCGACCATCATACGCACCACGCTGCGGGGGGTGTAGAACTCGCCGGCCTTGTTGCGGCGGGTGACGTCGGCGAACTTGCCCACGAGGTACTCATAGGCGTCGCCCAGGACATCGGTGTCTACGGCGTTGTTGCCCAGTTCTATCGCCGAGAAGCACTCGATCATGTCCTTGATCAGCTCGTCGGTGAACTTCTCCTTGTTGCCCCAATCGCCAGTGCCGAAGACGCGGTAGAGGGTGTCGGGGTTGACACGCTCGATCTCCTGCATCGCGTGCTTGAGGGCGGCGCCGACGTTCTGGGCGGTGGAGCGGATGTCGTCCCAGTGGCAGCCATCGGGGATCTGGAAGCGGTGCTCGTCTTCGAAACCCTCGCCGTACTGCTGGATCATCCGGGCGTGCTCTTCATCCCATACATCGCTGATCCGCTTGAAGAAGAGCAGCGGCAGGATGTAGCCCTTCCAGTCGGTGCGGTCGACCGCCGAACTCCTTAGAGTGTTCGCAGCTTCCCACAGTGATGATTGCAGCTGGCTGCTTGTCAATTTTCCCATTAAGCTCTTTTTCCAATTCGATTAGTTTCTTTCACAACTCAACGCAGCACTCAAAACTTTGACTGAGTGCAATTCGATACTCGCGTGAAAAGCATTACCTTGAGAAGGTAACGATCACACAATACGTGACACTTCTCAATCGAACAGCGCCCAAAGTGACACGATGTGTTGCCGCCTCAATTCGTTTACCGCCTCGGTGCTGCCGTAAAGGTGCCTAGTGCCCTCTAACTCGCCATTTTCGATAAGGCAGCGGTGTATATTAGTCAGCGCATCCAAAGTCGTGGCGGCGGTATCCACAAATCCTCGAATAGCTAATTGCTCTGCCTCGCCTACAGTGGCCATCAGTGCCTCTGCAGACCGCTCAAACTCCACATCCAGTCTGCGTGCGGTGAGAGATTTGCAATGAGCTATGCCCATAGACGATGCCCCTACAGGCTTTCGGCACTCCGCCTCTATAGCGCGCATGACATCAAAATTGGGCAAATGGACTTTGTACTGCTGTCCAGCCGGACCGATTAGAACGACCCCCACCTCATCATCGTAAGTGATCGATAGTTTGGCGCCCGCCTCCCACGCGCTAACTGTTTCAAATGGGATAGTGCGATAGTGAAACTGTGCCTCCAGCCATTTTTTCTCGGCGCGGGCAGCCTCCCACCATTCATGCTGCTCATCCCAGCACTTAAGCAACTCATCGAAATCATCGTTTGCACACTCGGGTTCCTGGAGGAGCTGCACCTTGTCTTCTCCAGCAACTGAAACTTGGATTTTCATCCAGCCGGGATCGTGGAAACTTAAAAATATGCCGCCCACAGAAAAGCCGGCCACTTGCGCGCGTAGAGATGGTGCGGTAATCGTTACTGCCGCAACCAGCAACATTGTCAAAAACCCAATACGCATACGCTTTCCTTTAGTGCACTCATTTTATTTACCAAACAACGGGTGGGGCGCGATTTTTAGAGACCCGAGCTCAAATGAACTCAACACCAACGTGACCTTTTGATTCGTTACCTAACAGCTATTCGGTTTTGCAGTCCACCCATAAGCGCACCACATTGGGGAACCCCTGCTCGCCGACACGCACGAGCATAAACATCGGACACAGAGGCTATTTGCATATCAATTTCTGCCCTACTAATTGCGCCATCGCTCGGAAGGAGTTGTCCCGAACTTCCTTAACTGTAGAAATTCCGGCCAGCGCTAGAAAAAACCCAAAGTGATCAGGGAAACGGCTGTACTCCCATACCACACGCTCCTCGGACTGCAGTGCCTTGGCCTCAAACATCACGCCGCCCGTGGCTAGCGCAAATTTTGCCCTCGCTTTAGCAGTGGCGGGACTGTGCTTTAT
>JAHEJH010000294.1 GCA_024638905.1 Luminiphilus sp. | reverse complement strand
ATGATGAAGGGCGCAGTCTAGAGCACGATGGCACGACAGTGGGTGAATTACAGCTGAAGGGTGCGTGGGTAACGGGAAGTTATATCAACGAGGAGACAGATGCCTTTACTGAGGATGGCTGGTTGCGCACCGGCGATGTGGGCATGGTGGATGCGCGCGGCTATGTGCAGCTTACGGACCGCACCAAGGATGTGATCAAGTCGGGTGGCGAGTGGATTTCCTCGGTAGATCTTGAGGATGTGCTGCTGAAGCATGAGAGTGTGGCAGAGGTCGCTGTGGTAGCGTTTGACGATCCGCGTTGGCAAGAACGCCCGCTCGCCATTGTGCGCAGTAAGGCAGACTGTGAAGGTGATGCGCTGCCCGAGCAATTACGCTCATTTTTAATGGATAAAGTGGCAAAGTTTTGGGTGCCTGAGTACTGGGCCGTCGTGGAAGACATCCCCAAAACCAGTGTGGGGAAGATGGATAAAAAACTGCTCCGGGAAGAAGTAGCGGCGGGAAGAGTCGCTATACAAAAACACCTGGGCTTTGGAGAAGGAAATGACTGATGCCGCAATAACCGAACCGTCGGCAGGTAACACACAGGCCGAGCGAACGGCGCTTTCTGATCAGCGGATGTTCGAGGTGGCGATCGAGTTGGTGAATGAGCGCGGCACGGCCAAGACGACGCTCAAAGACATTGGTGAGGGTGCCGGTTACAGTCGCGGTCTCGCAAGCTACCGGTTCGGCTCCAAAGACGGTTTGTGGATGGAGCTGTTTGCCCGTTTCGATGACATCTGGAAGGCGCATCTTTCGCAATATCTGACAGGCAAGCAGGGCCTGGCGGCGCTCGAGGCGGCGATTCAGGCGCAGCGGGATATCTTCGCTCGGGAGTCAGGTTACCTCCGGGCTATGTATATTCTCTGGTACGAATCTTTAGGTCGCGAGTCTGATATTCGCGCCAGTTTGGCCAACCACCATGTGATTTATCGCCGCGATGTCCAGGAGTGGATCGAGCAAGGGCAGACAGCGGGAGACATCAGGGTGGACGTCGACCCGGCGCATTTCGCTACGGGCTATTGCTCGAGCATGTTCGGCACGATCTATCAATGGGTGGTGGCCCCGGACGCAATTGACCTCGATGCATTTTTTGAACACTTCGCCGCAACGGTAACGGTGGCGATTACCCAACAAAGGGGAGCGTAACGATGGCAAGGCTGGAAGTAGACGGTAACAAGAGCATTTATTACGAGGATCTTGGTGGCGAAGGGCGCGCCATGGTGCTGATTCACGGCTGGGGAATGGACAATCGCTGCTGGGATGGCGTCATCCTGCCGCTACAGGAAGCGGGCCACCGGGTGATCACCATGGACCACCGCGGCTGTGGCCGATCAGATCATGACTTTGCTGATCTCAGTATCGCCGCCATCGCCGGTGACGTCGCGTCTCTTGTGGCGCATCTCGGGCTCTCCGACGTGGTGGTGAATGGCTGGTCTCTCGGCGGCGCTGTGGCGACCCATGCCGCCAGCTTGCTGGGGGGCCGGTGCGCCGGACTGGTGCTGACGGCCGGTGCGAGCCCGATTTATACCCAGAAGCCGGATCTGGAAATCGGAGGTATGCCCGAAGATGTCGAGGGTAATGTGGCGGCAATGAATGCTGACCGCGTGAATTTCTTGACCATGTTGGCGACGGCAATCTGCGCCAAGCCGCCAACAGATGCCGTCTTGGCTTCTATGGCCGGGGCTTTCCTGAACTCTAGCGCCCGAGCCTCAGCAACTTTGGCGGAGCTCGCGCATTTGGATCAGCGGGAGATGATGATGGCGTTGGATATCCCGGTGCTCTCATTTATCTGTGGTCAGGACGGTTTTGTGGCGCCCGATATTTCCCGCTGGGTGGCAGAGAACCACCCCAGAGCAACGGGCGTAGAGTTCCCCGAGAGTGGGCACGCTCCGTTTATGGAAGAGCGGGAGGGATACCTCGCCGCGCTCAACGATTTTGTGAACGGACTCTGAGAGGGTAGGCGCGATGACATCTAACGTAGATTTTGGCCTCTGGTACGACTTCCGTAATCCGGAGCCCTGGCAGATTGATTTTGAGCAGTTTTATTCCGAGCGGCTTGATCAGATCGCGCGGGCCGAGACGATGGGTTTCGACTCAGTCTGGTTAACCGAGCATCACTTCTGTGATGACGGCTACACGCCGTCACCACTGGTCATCCACGCGGCCATTGCGGCACGCACGGAGCGGATGCGCCTGGGCACTAACTTAATGCTGCTGCCGCTTGCCGATCCAGTGAGGATGGCGGAAGACGCCGCGACGCTGTCTTTGATTTCCGGGGGGCGTTTCGATCTCGGTGTTGGCATTGGTTACCGGCAGATGGAGTTTGATCAGTTTGGTCGCAAAATCTCTCATCGTCCTAGCCTCGTTGAGGAGGGTATCGAAATTCTCCGGCGGGCCTGGTCGGGTGAGCCGGTCAACTTTGAGGGCAAACGCTTCGCAGTCGGTGATCTCAAAATCACGCCTAAACCCAATACAGCCCCCCGGGTGCTGTTAGGCGGTATGGCGCCGCCCGCGATTGACCGCGCCGCGCGGATTGCAGACGGATTCCTCTGCACTGGCGGCATCGGGATGGATACTTATGTGGAGTGCCTAGAGGCTAACGGCAAATCACCCGATGAGGGAAACATCATTCTCGGCTGCTGGGCGATTATCGCGGAAGATCCCGAGGCGGAAGCCGAGCGCGTTGGCGATTACGTGTTGTATCAATCCAATGAATACATCCGCTGGGGTGCCTTTGGCCCCCCGGACCAGACGCCACTCTTCCCCGACGCCCGAACGGCCATAGATAATGGGCTGTATGAGCTGTGGGATGCGGATACGGCGGTTGAAAAGCTGAGTGGCATGATAGAGCAGTACCCCCAGATCTCTGATATCCACTTCTGGGCACAGTTTCCTGGTGAGAGCGTGGAGTCCGGTGATCGGCGGATGGCTTACATCGCGGAGAAGGTGCTTCCCCGCCTGCGATAAAGGGTAATTAGCCCGCTAGGCGTCCGCTGACTGACGGCTCAGTTTGGCCACAGACTGAGCCGTGGCGACCAGCGTACCTTCTTGGTCGTGAATCTCCGCGTCAAGAAACGCGGTTTTGAAGGTGGCTCTCTTCACCCTGCCCGTAACCCGCAGCGGCTGTTGCCCTCGGCAGACTCCGATAAATTGCGTGGCGATGTCGAGGGATGCGACGCCTGAGATCGTGTCTTCGGTGCCAAACAGGGCGTGTGACATGGCGGCATCTAGCATGGCGGTCACAAACCCGCCCTGCACGACATCTCCGGAATGGCAGTAATCTAAGGGAACAGTGAAGGTAAAGATGGCGCGTTGTGAATCCATGTCCAGCTCGATAATGCTGCCGCCCAGCAACTTGATGAATTCTGGGGCCATCGCATTGAGCTGCTCAATGCGCGTCTGGGAGTCAGTCATGGTGCGGTATCCAAGGGTGTCTGAGGCGCGCAGTTTAGCGGTAAATCAGCAGGAGGGCTCAAAAAATGCGGCGTGCCTGTCGCGGCGTAGAGGTGACACCTGCCAGAGGGCTTACCATCACTGCCGCCTGTTACTGCCCGCTGTCGAGTGATGGACGCATGGCTCACCCTTTAACTCTGGTTCACCTGTCTGACTGTCAATGTGATGGGCTGGCCGTGCCGGACTGGTCCATTCAGGTGGGAGATAGCTGGTGCGTTTTTGGGCGAAATGGATCAGGCAAGCAGCTGATAGATCAGCTGTTGGTTGGCGAGGTCACGCCCTCCCGCGGTGTTGTTGAAAGCAAGCTCGACGCAGATCAGATCG
>JAHEJH010000289.1 GCA_024638905.1 Luminiphilus sp. | reverse complement strand
TGTCGGCCCTCAGATCGATGAACTCATGCGCCAGGCCTTGATCATCGAGCCACTTGCGCGCCTTGCGGACCGTGTCGCAATTGGGAATACCAAAGAGCATTGGCTGACTCATCAGCGTGACCTATGCAGTGATTCATCGTTTACGGGCTGAGGCGCCACACCGGATCGCGCGTCATCCCGTGTCAGGCGGCGCAGAGTAGCAGAATTGCAATCACATCGCCGCGGCGGTCACGCCTTGTTGCAACGTTTGGGGTGTTTTCGCGCGGGATAGCAGGTGCGGCAGATCTCGCAGACGCGGCCATCGCAGCCCCGCGCCGAGCAATATTCTCTGCCGTAATAAATGATTTGCAGGTGGAGTGCGTTCCAGCGCATTTCGGGGAAAGCGCGTTTCAGATCCCGCTCTGTCTCGACCACGTTCCGCCCCCGGGTCAGTCCCCATCGTTGTGCGAGGCGGTGGATATGGGTGTCCACCGGGAAGGTCGGCAGTCCGAATGCCTGTGCCATCACCACACTCGCGGTTTTATGACCCACCCCCGGCAGTTTTTCCAGCGCCTCAAGGTCGGCCGGTACTTCGCCATCGTGGTGCGCTAACAATAGCTCGCTCAAACGATGGATCGCTTTGGATTTCTGCGGCGACAGGCCGCACGGACGGATGAGGGCACGGATTTCTTCGACGCTCAGTGTGACCATGTCCTCCGGGCAGTCAGCCTTGGCAAACAACCCCGGGGTCACTTGGTTGACCCGCTCGTCCGTGCATTGCGCGCTGAGCAATACGGCGATCAGCAGGGTATAGGGGTCCTTGTGATCCAGTGGCACGGGTGTTTTCGGATACAGCGACTGCAGTTTCTCGTCGATATAGGCGATGCGCTCCGCTTTATTGAGATTGCTCGGGCTACTCATATCACCAACCTGATTTGACTGCGTGCGCGATGCGCTCTGCGGCTTCAACGCATTGTGCGAGTTCTGCGACCAGTGCCAGGCGGGCGCGGTGCGCGCCGGGGTTGCCGGCCGTGGTATCCCGAGCGAGGTAGCGACCGGGCAGTACTTTGACGCCGGCATGCTCCAGTAGATGCTGGGCAAAGGTTTCGTCATCGATCGGTGTCTCTGGCCACAGGTAAAAGCCGGCATCGGGAGAGGGGGTCGCGAGAACCTGCGTTAAAATGGGCGTCACAGCGGCAAATTTTTCCCGGTAGCGGGCACGATTGTCGAGCACATGCAGCTCGTCGCTCCACGCCCACTCGCTGGCAATTTGGTGATGCAGTGGCATCGCGCAACCGTGATAGGTGCGGTACCGGCGGAATTGCTCAATCCAGTGCGGATCTCCCGCAACGAAACCTGAGCGCAGCCCCGGCACGTTGGATCGCTTTGAGAGACTGTGAAAACACAGACAGTGCCGGTAGTCGGTATTGCCCATGCCGGCAGCGGCTTCGAGCAAGCCCACTGGCGGACGCTGCTCGTCTGGATAGATCTCGCTGTAGCACTCGTCGCTGGCGATCACAAAATCATGCTCTTGCGCCAGAGCAATGAGTCTCTGTAATGCCTCTCGGGACATGACTGCGCCGGCGGGGTTGCCCGGCGTGCAAATAAACAAAAGCTGGCAGGCTTGCCACTGTTCGGCGGTCACCGAATCGAAATCCGGCAGGAACCCGTTCCCGGCTTCGCAATTCAACAAGACGGGCTTGGTACCCGCCAGCAACGCCGCGCCCTCGTAGATCTGATAAAAGGGATTCGGGCACAACACCGCTCCGGGTCTACCGTGGGTCACCAGCGTTTGTGCCAAGGCGAATAGACCTTCTCGTGTGCCATTTAAGGGCAGGACATGTCGGTCGGCATCCAGCGAGGGCAGATGAAAACGGCGTTCCAGCCAGGCGCCGATCGCGGCGCGAAGCTCAGGTCGACCTGCTGTGGCAGGGTACTGCGCCACTAGCGCGGTGTGCTCGCTCAGTAACTCGGTCACCCGGCTAGGTGGCGCGTGCTGAGGTTCGCCAATGGTGAGTGGAATGACCGGCTGATCGGGAGGGGAGAGCCCCTCAAAAAGACGTCCCAGCTTTTCAAAAGGGTAGGGATGCAGGGTATTCAGACCGGTATTCAAATACTCAGCTCCGATAGTGCGCTGTCTTCCTTCTGTCCTGCGCCCAATGCCTCGATGAGATCGCTCTCTAGGGTGGCCAGTAACACTTTATCCTGCAGCTGACCGCCCGTTGCATCGGCGAGAAAAAAGATATCCTCAACACGCTCGCCCAGGGTTTGAATCTTGGCGCCCTGTACCGACACATCATGCTGAGATAGTACTGATCCCAACCGTGCCAGTAATCCGGGTCGGTCGGCGGTGGTGATTTCAAGCGTCGTCAGGTAACTGGTCTCGTCCTGGGAGAACTGTACGGTGGTCGGAATGGTGAAGGCTTTGACTGTTCTGGGCGTGTGTCGTGACACTGTTTTCAGCTCGGATGCGCCGAGGTGCTGGCGAATCCTGTCTTCAATCTCCTGAAACGTATCCGGATGGCTGTCCAGAGAGGATCCGTCACTCTTTAATGCAAAGAAGGTGTCGAGGGTGCTGCCGTCGGTGTCACTGTAGATGCGGGCGTCGTGGATGGTGAGGTCCAGCGTCTCAAGCGCCGCGCAGATCCTGGCGAAGGTACTGGGCTCATCCAGCGTGTGCACAAAAATCTGGGTCGCATTGCCAATGGGTGATTCACTGGCCTGCCGCACCAGCACCAACGCGCCACGCTCGTGGTCGTGATCCGCAATGGCTTCGGTATGCCAGGCAATATCCTCAGGGCGCTCCCGGAGAAAATAGTCTTCGCCGCGCGTGGACCAGAGTTCTTCCAGCTCATCCTCGAGAAAGCCCCGGTATTCCAGCGCATCAGCGGCATTGCGTTTGGTTTCCCGTATGACCTGCTCCCGGTCCAGAGGATTGTCCAGACCGCGGCTCAGGGCTCGACGGGTCTCGGTGTACAGCTGACGCATCAACGATGAACGCCATGCGTTCCATAGCTCAGGGTTAGTGCCGGCGATATCGGCTACGGTGAGCGTATACAGGTAATCGAGGCGTTCCTGAGTCACCACAATCTCTGCGAAGCGCTGGATTTCCTCGGGATCGGAGATATCCCGACGTTGGGCGATCTGGCTCATCAATAGATGGTTCTTCACCAGCCAGACAATCAACTCGGTGTCGGTCTGCGATAAACCGTGATCGGTACAGAACGTCTCGGCATCCACTGCCCCAAGCTCTGAGTGATCGCCGCCCCGACCTTTACCGATATCGTGAAACAGTGCGGCAATGTAAAGCAGTCTGGGGTCCCTCAAGCGGCGCGCAATCCGGGTCGACACCGGGAATCGGTCGGTGTAGTCCGCGCGCATGAAGCGCCGGGTGTTCGCGATGACCTCAGTCGTGTGCGCATCCACGGTGTACGCGTGGAATAAATCAAACTGCATCTGCCCAATGATCTTGCCAAACGCGGGCAGGTATCGACCCAACACGCCGTGACGTGACATGCGCCTGAGCTGCTTGGTCATATTGTGGGGCACACCGAGCACGTCCATAAACAGGTCGCGGTTCGCCTGCGAGGCCCGGAAGGCGTCGTCGATCAGGGGCGAATCCCGGCGCAGCAGGCGCTGCGTATTGGGTTCAATCCGATCCACCAGCGGGTCGTTGCCGATCAGCACGAACAGCCGTAACAAATTGCTGGGGTTGTCCTGAAATACGCTGTCGTGTCGGGCCCTGATACGGCTGTCGCTCACCTCGAAATCGTCATCGATGACGCGCACGTCGGAGTCGGGGGCGTCGGCCAGTCGGTGCTCAAACACCTCTATCAGTAATTCG
>JAHEJH010000010.1 GCA_024638905.1 Luminiphilus sp. | reverse complement strand
GCAATGTCAAAGCCCTTGGCAGTGGGCGTCGCCAGCATCGATACCGCCCGTCGAAAACCGTCGTCTCTCGCCACCGGGCCACTCGCGCTGAGTTTGACTGCATAGGCGTCGGTATAGAGGTTCAGGTCGCCGTCTAACGCGAGCGCCCCACCCTCAGTCACAACCGTGCCGACAATCCCGTCGGCTGAGCTCGCGGCGCCTGATACATCGATACGATAATCGCCCAAGGGTATGTTGCCACTGTTAGCCGTCCAGGCCGCGTTCCGAAGATACAGCGTGCCTTGCGCCTGCCCCAGACCCACCTGTTCGACCTCAATGCGGTCAAAATTCCCGGATAATGTGCCGCCCAGATAGAGCGGAAATATCTCGCGCAATGCACTCGTGTCGAAGTTAACGCTGACATCGCGCAGCACCGTGAGACCCGACAGCCCAATACCCATGCGGCTAGTGAATACCTGATCGCCCCACTCGCTAGTGAGGGTCAGTGGCGTGCCCCAACCGAGTCGCCAGAGCTGAAGTTGCCACTGCACGCGCCCCAACATGAATGGCTGACCCTCTACCGTGGCCCAGGCCCTGATGGCCTGTCCCGACCATACCGTCCCCGAGAGACCTGAAAGCGCCACCGTGGTGGGCAAAAATAGAGTGAGTACCCGCGCGGGGATCTGCGACAGCATGAGCAGCGACAAGAGTGCGACTGCTACGAGGCGATGGTGTTGGGTGAGCCAATTCACCTCAGGTGCCCGCCACCCTGAAAGTGGCATTCACACCGCCACTGCGGCCCGCGCTACTGACCGAAGCATCCAGCACTGCCAGGCCCGATACGCCCTCTATCTGCTCAAGAAATTGCAACAGATTGTCGAACGCCACGCCTTCGAAACGGATTTGCACCTCGCCTCGGCTATTGGGTTGCAATCGTTTGACAGCGAGGCCATTGGCCTCACCGGCTTGACTAAGTGTGCGCGTTAAATTGATTTTCTGATCGCCTCCGCCGGCGCGCAACGCTGCGAGTTGCTCTACCTTGAGGTCGACGCGAATCAGTTTTTCGGCCAGCGCCTGATTACCTTCAGTCAAACGCGCCCGACGCCCATCAAGTTCAATAAAAATCAGCTGCACAAAGAGCCACAACCCCAACGCTGCGACGAGCGCCGTGAGCGCAATCTGATCCCGACTGGGAAGCGATTCAAACCACTGACGCATAATCAGATCTCCACCCGCAGTCTCGCCACAACGCCGTCCCCGCGAGCATTGGAACTCTCCAGACTCGCCTGCAGCGAGCGCTGGCCAAGCTGGTCCCGGACCAGCTCCACGGACTGGAAGTTTGGCGCTGACAGATTGACGCGAATCTCGCGTCCACCGCTAAAGTTGACTGAGGTCAGCGTAATATCAGGGACGGCACCCGCTGCACCGAGCAGCGTTACCAAGACAGGGGTGAATGCCCGGTGCTGCGCACCGGCGCCCAACTCCGCCAGCTGACGATTGAGCTGCTTCTCCGCATCCACGATGGAACCCCTCGGGTTGATACGACGATAACTGTCCTGAATCGCCTGTCGCAGCTGCAGGTCCTCTGCCTTAAGGGTCTGATAATCGGCGACGGATAGTCCGGTCTTCAGGATCAATGCCACGCCCAAGGCGACGGCAACCTGTTGCCAGACTCTCCACCAACGCTTGAGCGGCAGTTGCGGCGCAAACTCCCCCTGTCGCAGATCGGGGCCGGCGGGGGCAGGCTCTGCCAACAATAACGCCTCGGAGAGTCCCCCCTGACGCCATTGCATCTGATCGTGAAACTGCGGCGGGATACTCGCCCTGGCAGCCGCCTCATCCTGTCCGTAGGCCACCACAACGCCCTGCCCTGAATCGAGACTTTCCAGCAGTGCGGGTAACAGCGCCACCTCGACTCGCCCCCCCTCGGCCTCACCCCACCGTACCAGCACAGACCCGGATTCAAACAACAGTGTCCACTGACCCGCTGACCATGGCAGGCATAGCGCCTCAGTCACCCAGGGTAAGTCCCTGAGGGGTTCAGGCATCTCCTCCATCCACTCATTAATGGTGGCGCGCTTGACGACACCTACCGCCTGCAAGCCATCGCACAGCGGAGCGTGGGCAAAATGGAGCTCGGAAACATCCTCGAGCAGCGACTCTTCCAGCATAAACGGGAGCGCACGTCGTAGGTGTTTCACCTCTTCGGGCGCCACTGGCACCGTGAGATTGCGGACCATGTCAGACGGTAACGCCAGACAGGTGTTTTCGGGCAGGCTCACCTCTCCGGCACCCAGAGACTGGGGCGCATGGCCCGGTCGCAGCAGAAACCCCTGTCCCTGCTGCCACCGCACCACATTGAGATTCTCTGGGTTCATCAGTGAGGGATTCGCAACGCCAGTGAGGAAGTATTAACTGACAGTAACAACATCATAGCTCGCCCTCTGAACGAAAAACAGCAACAGTGCGATCGGTTACGCGGTGTAGCACACTGAACAAGTGGCGCTCTCGCTCTACTAGCTCCACCGTCGCATCCAGCAAGAACCAATCACTTCTGATATCTAGCAGTGGCTCAAGCTGCCCCATGGATCGGCCCTCAAACGCCGGATCTGCCAGCAGATCCGCGACGGTGCCAATCTCCCCCTCGCGTCGCAATTCATCCAGCCGCTGGGCCTCCAACTCTTCCAGGGGGGAGAGCTGGTCGTCGCCGTTCACGCTGCGTAACACGGGCAAAGGGCAAGTGAGAATATTCAGACGGCCACTCGCCTCCGGCCACACGGTGACCAGCGGGGCCAGCGCCAGATAGACCGGCTCAGTCATCCCTCGCACAGCGCGCAGCTCACTCACGCTGGCCAGCGCGCGGTTGGCGGGCAGATAAGGATAGTCAGCGTAGCGATAATCCCCCTCTTCAGCGCCATTCAGTCTGCGCTCGGCATCGCGATCGATGAAGTCAGTGACCGCATCGGTCAGGGCCATCGCCTCTTCCAGAGGCAGCGATTCCTCTCCCAGGGCCTGCAGTAGCCTGATGAACATCTTCTGGGGGGCGTTCCAGCGCTTTGTCGGGTCATTGATCGACGCTGTCCGATTTTGCTGCGGCGGATTGTCAGGGGCCATGTCTTCCGCCGCATCTTCAGCATCATCCGATCCATTGGCATCAGGGGCCGTTTGTCCACCGGACTGCATCTCTGCCAGCAAATTGAGATTCAGCCGCCCCTGCAGATCTTCAATGCGCCCGCTCATCCAGCCGCCGGCCTCCAGCGGATAGGGTGTCGGAGGCTGCGCCCAAACTTCTCCCAGGTGGTCCGCGGCGACATCGGCTCTGGCATCGGCGCGGCTATCCGCCTGCAGTACCATCGCCGCCAGCCCCTCTGCACCCATCAGATAGGCCCACGCTTGCTCGGAAAACAGCTGATGCGTTCCCCGTTGCAGGGTGAGCGTGAAATCGCGCTGCAACCCGACCATGAGCGCCGCCACCAGGGCAAAGACCAACATAGCCACCACTAACGCAGCGCCTCCCTCTGCCTGGGGGGATTTATGGTGAAGGTAAGACATAGGTCCTCCGCAGCTCACCCAATCCGGTCACCTCCATGAGCACCTCCACGGCAGCCGGCGGTGACGGCATTTGGCCGGGTTGGGACAAATCAGCGACCCAGTTGTCCTGCCAATTACGACGGTCAATGACGTCATTGCGGTCACTCTCGACAGCCGACAACGCTGGGAGAAACCTGAGCTCAAAACGCTCAACGCCCTCCAGAATTGCGGTTTCAAAGGGTTCCATTCCCGCAGTGCGATCTAGCACAGGGAAATAGCCGCGCCATAGGCGCTCTTCTTCAAGCCACCAGCGAACCCGCTGCAGCGTGCTGCGGGGCGCAGCGCTCGAGTTGTGCCAACCGGCCCGGGTCAGCGCGAGCGGCTCACGCGCCATCTCGCCACCCAGGAGCGCTGGCATCACCTGACCAAACTCATCGACGATGGGTCGGTTGACCACCTGGCGCAGATCTCGCGACAGGAGTGCCCAAGTCTGATTGATATCGTAGGCACGCTCGCTCGCGCCGCGCAGGCTCTCAGCACCGGAGAGCGCGGAAGACAAACCGGTATAGGCCACCACCGAAATCAAGGCGGTGATCGCCATGGCGATCAGCACCTCTACCAGCGTAAAACCTGCAACAGATGAACTATCGCGCGCCATTGGATTGCTCCTGGGCGAGATAACCATCGAGGGTATGAACGGGTGCTGCCTCCCCGTCTTCCTGATCAGACACCACAATTTGATAACGGAAAAAACCAGGGACCTCGGTCTCCTCCCCTTCGCTCCACCAATACCAGCTGCGACCAGCCAATTCCTCACTGCCCGACACCTGGCCAGTTTGCAACGAGCCCTTTGCGCCTAAGACCAAGCGCAGCTCGGCCAGGCGATTGGCCGCAACCCATTGCGCGTGAGTGCGGTCCTCGAGGTAGCGTAATCCGTCTAACTGCTGTGAAAGCGTGACCAGCAGCGCGGGCAGGGCGACCGCCACCACCGCCAGCGCCACCATGACCTCGACCAGGGTAAAGCCAAGTGGCGCAAGGGTTGCGAGTGAACGATTGGCTTCGCCACGCAAAGGGTCAGTCCTCTGCATCGGCCCTGCCTCGGGGCAAGAGGGTCATGCGGCCCAACAGATCCCACTCCAGCCGGTACAGCAATTCGCCTGTGCGCGAATCCAGCCAGCTCAGTGAGCCGGGTGTCATCTCGCCACCTGCCCAGGCGACAATCTGTGGCGAGGGGTTGAGGTCGGGTTCATAAGGCAGCAGCTCGACTTCCGGTTGGCCCGACAGATCAAGCCGGAGCTCGAAGCCTGCCGCCAGTATCAGGGGCTCGAAGACCTCGGCGCTGCCGCGCGGTGCCGCCCAGCCCTGATCAAATCGTCTCAACCAGATACCCTCATAACCGGAAGAGTCCATGTCACTATCCCGGGCAATGAACAGTCCGTGGTCGGTAGCAGATAAGCCCGCCTCAGCGCTTGCGAAGGCCAGCAGGCCGGAGAGATGGCGCACTTCGCCCTCCAGCTCCAGCTCGGCGCCGCCCCGGCCCACGTTGAGACTCACTACGCCGGTCAGCAACACAATCACGAATACCGCGACCAGCAGCTCAATCAGGCTGAAGCCGCGCACCCTACTGTTGAGTCTCATCGAACCGTCCTTGTCCGAGCGCCCGGGGCTCAGCCGCTTGTCTGATTCCAGTTGCCGATATCGGCGTTCTGGCCTTCCCCGCCCGGCAAGCCATCGGCGCCCATCGAATAGATGTCTGTCTCCCGGTACTCGCCTGGGGACAGGTAAAGGTACGGTCGACCCCACGGGTCCATCGGCAGTTCGGAGAGATAGCCGCCCCGCTTGAAATTACGCGGCTCGGGTTCCAGCGAGCTGGGCGTGACCAGCGCCTCAAGCCCCTGCTCGGTGGTGGGATACACGTAATTGTCCAAACGATAGATCTTCAACGCCGTCTCAATAGACTTGAAGTCAGCCTGTACTTTTTGGATGCGGGCGTCATCCGCACTGTTGAGCACGGTCGGTGCGACAACGCTGATCAACAGCCCCATGATGACCAGCACCACCAAAATTTCGATCAATGAAAAACCGCTCTGTTTCGTCATGGGTGCTTACCTCACCATCGTATTCAAATCAAAAATCGGGAGCAGAATGGCGAGCACAATGGTCAGCACCAGCCCTCCCATAAAGACGACCATCGCGGGTTCGAATAACCCCATGATGGTTCCCAGTGTCATTTCCAGTTCGCGCTCCTGGTTCAGTGCCGAGCGCTCCAGCATAGTCTCCAGATCTCCACTGGATTCTCCCGAGGCCACCATATGCACCATCATCGGTGGAAAAAACGCCTCCTGAGAGAGCGCCCGGCTGAGACTGGCACCCTCCTGCACCGCTACCGACACTGTGGCGCTGGCTTCGCGGAGCGCCAGATTAGTCATCACGGCACCCGCAATACGCAAGGCATGAATCAAGGGTACGCCCGACGCCATCAGAATACTGAGTGTCGAAGCAAACCGGGCGCTGTCCAACGCGATCAGTAACCCGCGCAGACCCGGAACACGAAGCAGCAACATGTGCCAGCGCTTGCGCCGACCGGGGTGTTGCAGCAACCGTCGAGACAACATCACGGCCGCGACCAACAACACTAGGCAATACAGCGCGTAAGCGCGCATGAAGTCGCTGACCCAAATCAGTCCCACCGTGAGCGGAGGGAGCGCTTTTTTGGAGTGCGTAAAAATGCCCACCAACTCGGGGACCACAAAAATCATAAGCGCCGAGACGACGGCCACCGCCACCGCGATCAACACAAAGGGATAGATCAGCGCCATCTGCAGTTTCTGCGCCGTGTGCTGGCGGGTCTCTGTGTAATGGGCCAATTGCTCGAGCACCGGTGCAAGCTGGCCCGCCTCCTCGCCCGCATTCACCATCGCCCGATACATCTCGCCGAACGCTTGAGGGAACTGGTTCAAGGCGTGTGCCAGCGTGTGGCCCTCTGCAACCTTGGAGCGCACCTGCAGCATCATAGATTTGATCGCGGGCTTGCGGCTCTGATCAGCGACCGCCTGCAGGCACTCATCCAGTGGCAGTGCCGAGGCCACCAGAGTGGCCAATTGCCGCGTCAGCAGCGCCAGATCGCCAGCGCCCAAACGCTTGGCAAACCAGCGTAAGCGTTGGCCTTCACCTGACCCGCCCGCATTCGTGGCCTCTGCGACTTCTACCGGTCTCAGGTGGCGCTGCCTGAGCGTCCCTCGCACCTGGCGGTCGGAATCGCCCTCTAGGACGCCTTTGACCAATTTGCCCTCATCGTTGAGGGCCTTGTAACGAAAGGCCGTCATGGATCAGTTGACCGCGGTCACCCGCAGCACTTCCTCTAAGCTGGTATCACCACTGATAATCCGGCGGCGACCATCGGCATCGATACCAGGGCTTTTCTCTCGGGCGAGGCGTAACAGCGATTGCTCGCCCTGGCCGTCGTGGATCGCTTCACGGAGTGCGTCACCAATTTCGATCAGTTCGTAGATACCCGTTCGCCCGCGATACCCGGTCATGTTGCAGTGTTCGCAGCCCCGGGCACGATACAGCTGCACGCGCTCATGCGTGAGTCCCAGTCGCTCCCGCTCGGCATCACCCGGCTGATAAGGCTCGCGACATTCCAGACACAGGAGTCGCACCAGTCGCTGCGCCATCACGGCCAGCAGGCTCGATGACAATAAGAACGGCTCGACCCCCATGTCCTGCAATCGGGTCACGGCGCCGATTGCCGTATTGGTGTGGAGGGTCGACAACACCAGGTGGCCCGTCAGGGACGCCTGAACCGCAATTTCAGCGGTCTCAAGATCACGTATCTCTCCCACCATGACGACGTCGGGGTCCTGTCGAAGAATGGCTCTTAACCCCCGGGCGAAGGTCATATCGACTTTGGGATTGACCTGGGTTTGCCCTACCCCGGGCAACATGTACTCGACCGGGTCTTCAATCGTCAAAATATTGCGCGAGCTCTCATTGATGCTGGACAACCCGGCATACAGCGTTGTGGTCTTACCCGAGCCTGTGGGTCCGGTCACCAAAATGATTCCGTGGGGGCTCGCCAGAGCGCCTCGATATCCGGAATCGACCTGGTCATTCATCTGCAGCTCACTGAGGTTGAGCTGCCCAGCCTGTTTATCAAGCAGTCGCAACACCACACGCTCACCATAGGCGGACGGTATGGTCGACATGCGAATGTCGATGCCGTGGCCCGCTATACGCACCGAGATGCGGCCATCCTGCGGCACGCGCTTCTCGGCAATATCCAGCTTTGCCATCACTTTCAGTCGAGAGACCAACAGCGGCGCTAGTGTCCGCTTGGGAGAGAGAACCTCGCTCAGCACGCCGTCCACCCGGTAGCGGACGCTGAGGCGCTCCTCGAAGGTCTCAATGTGAATATCAGATGCCTGCTCTTTGACTGCTTGAGACAAAATAGCGTTGATCAGACGGATAATCGGCGCGTCGTCGTCGGCATCCATCAAATCGCCGACGTCGGGAAGTTCCTCCACCAGTCGCGACAGATCAATATCCGAGGACAAGTCCTCGGCCATCTGTGCCGCCTCGTTCTGGGTACGCTGATAGGCCACGCTGAGTCGCTGACGAAACTGGTCCTCATCGAGCGGCGCCAATGAGAACACCTCTCCCACGTGACGTCGCACCTCGAGTAATACGTCTGTCGCCAGCGGCGGAACATAATGCAGAGTCAACGCGGCGCCGGAGCGCTCAAGCAACACATTGCGGCTCTGAGCAAAGGCAAAGGGCAGTCCTGACGTCAACACGGGGCTCGTTGATTCAGTGACGGGCAAGGATTCCGGTGCAGACTCGCTCATGGGCGGTCACTCTCGCTCTGCGTCGTCGGCAGGCACCTCTGGCAACTGCTGAATCTGCTCTTCCCAGGTCGGTAATACCGGCAGGTTGCCATCATCAAGGAACATCAGACCACGCTCGCGACGCTCCATCTGCTGATCCCTGATAAAACGATATTTTTCTGCGGTGGCACCCGCCAGATCTTCATCATCGCGAATGATAGTTGGGCGAATGAAGACGAGCAGATTTTGCTTCGTCACCTCAACCGAATCAGTGCGGAACAATCGGCCCAACAGAGGAATACTGGATAGTAGCGGCACACCCTCGCTGTTGTCCTTGACTTCGTCTGAGACCAAACCGCCCAGCACCACAATGTTGCCGTCGTTGGCGAGCACCATCGTTTCAATCTTGCGCTCATTAGTGATCAGATCAGAAGCGATGAGGCTGGGGGCAAGGGTGGAGACTTCCTGCACAATATCCAGCACAACGGCATTGCCATCGTTGATTTGTGGCGTCACCTTCAAGGTCACACCCACGCTCTGGCGTTCGATGGTCTGAAACGGGTTCGACGCGCCATTCCCTACGCCCGTGTTGGTGTAAGAGCCGGTCACAAATGGCACCTCACTGCCCACCGTAATGTAGGCCTCCTCGTTATCGAGGGTGAGCAGACTGGGCGTAGAGAGGATATTGGAATTGCCCTGGGATTCCAGCGCATTGAGGATCACGGCCATGGTCAGGGATTCATCCACCACACCCCAGCCGAGCGTCGTTCCGGGTATTGTCGCTAGTGACGCAGCCACTTCTCTCGTGCCAATGTCCTCCGAGCCATCACTGGGGATCAGCGCCCCGGCCAAATTGGCCGCGCTCTGGCGTCTGGCCTCATCTGTGGTGACGTTGCTGCCAAACACACCGTTATCGTTGGCGAATAACCACTGCAGTCCCAGCTCCTGACCTTCGGTGATTGTCATTTCTACGATGATGGCCTCAATCAGCACCTGGGCACGACGAATATCCAGCCGCGCAATCACCGCCTCCAGTGCCGCCATCTCGTCAGTGTCGGCAGTAATGATCAAACTGTTAGTACCCTCGTCGGCCTCGATCGTGGATTCGCCGCTGCCCGCGCGTTTGTTACTGCCGCCTTCCTCCAACCGAGAGATGTTCTGCATCACCCGGGTCAGCACTTCAGCGGTCGTGGTCGCGTCGGCATACTCGAGGTAAATGACGCGGACGTTACCGGATTGCTCGAGCGGCGTGTCGAGGTACGTCACCAGCTTACGAATACGATCAACCGATAGCTCGTCTGCCGTCACCACCACGCTGTTGGTGCGCTTGTCGGCCACCAGCACCGCCTCTTTGTCTGCGTCGGCACCCTCACCCTGCCGGGATTTCTCAAGGGTATTCAACATGCTGACCACGTCCTCGGCCACGCCGTACCTGAGGCGGATGATCTCGGTGGTCTGGATCGCCGAGCGGTCCATGCGTTCGATGATGTCGACGATCCGGCCAATGTTCGATCGAATATCGGAAATGATGATGGCGTTACTCGGTGCATAGGCCGCCATATGCGCCTGCTGCGGCACCAGTGGACGAAGGACAGGAATCAGTTTGGCCGCCGAGATATTGTCGAGCCGGATGACCTGCGTCACGTATTCGTCGTTACCAATCGCCGCTTGACCTTCCATGATGGGCACCGGCGATGAGCGGGCATCTTTACTAGGAACGATGCGAATCACCTGCCCGCTTCTTACTGCCGTGTAGCCCTGCACATCGAGAATGGACAGGAACAGATCATAGAGTTCTGCCTGTGACACCGGCTTCGATGAGATCACCCTGACCTTCCCCTTCACATTCGGGTCTATCACCATGGTCGTGCCGGTCACGTCGGCAACGAACTTGATGAACTCCTGAATGTCGGTGTCCTTGAGGTTGACCGTATATTCCTGCGCCGCGGAGCCAGCACTCAGAGTGAGTGCCGCCGTGACGGCGATCGCACTCAGGCTGTTCTTGAGCAAAGCTGTGAGGTCTGAAATGTTCACGGTCATCCTGTCAGGGGCTGTCGAGATCAACGTTGACGGTCACGTTGCCACCGTCCCTTTCTATGTCAAATGAGGCCTGGGTGGCGTCTTTCATCGTCCGGTAAAGCTTCACCGTATTACTCGCATCGCTGAGCGCCAGACCATTCACTGCAGTCACAATATCACCGGTTTTAAACCCAAAGGCATCGAAGGCGACGCGATCAGCGCCCGGCGCAATGCGGTAGCCGACAACCCGTTCACCCTCTCGAACAGGTGATACGGAGACCACTGACGCCAGCGATTCGGGGCTGTCATAAAGTTGGCGACGATATTGACTGGCCAAGGCGGCTTGTTCCGTCACCGCAGCAGATGGGCTTGCCTCATTCGGATTAGAGCTAGCGAGAGACGCTGCCGCGTCTTGACGAGGCGCACGCGCGGTCCGAGTCGGAATCGCGATGCCAGGTCCCTCATATAACTTCATCAGCTCATAGGTCCCGTTGTTGTCGATCACGACCTGCTGCGGCATGACCTTGGCCAGCACCACCTGCCCGGAAGCAGGCAAAGCGTCGCCGATCGCATAGACCTGCTCGGCTGCACCCGACTTGATCACCGCGCTGCCACTGCCGTCTTCGGTCGACGCCACAATACCGGTCAGCGTAAGTGCCAGACGGGTTTCCTGAGCATTTTGCTCAATGCCGTCACGATTGGCCTCGGTCAGCGCGGCACTGTCCGCATCGGCGAATGCCTCTGGCGAGCCGCCGAAAAGCCCAAGACCCAACACGCCTGAGGTATCAATCACCGCAGTCTGCTTGCCACCAGTGGGCTTCGGGGGATTCAGCGCCAAAGCGGGCGCAACTTCAATGGGATGGGTGCGAAAGGGGATCCAGATCAGCTGACTGACGCTGGAGAGCGACCACAACACCAGCACCACAATCAGCGCGGTCTGCAGGCGCTGCAGCCTCGCAGAGTCGCGCGCTAAACCCCGCCAAAGGCTTTGCACCCGATCTTGAATCCGGGTCGATGCCTCGTCAAATCGCGCCTTCCATGCGCTGTGGTCGATGGTGTTCACTGTCGTGTAGCGTCCAAACCCTACTGGCCTCACATCATACGCGGGACCAAGAGCAAATACCCTTCCGAGGATGGTTTGTGAACTCTAGCAAAGCTGCCGTGACAACTCTGTGACAGACTGCCATAGCGGCGCTTTCCGGCTCGCCTCCAGAACACGCCTGTCAGCGGCTTCGCGCTGTGTTTGTGTTAAACTACATCGACCTGCGGGGTGGCCTCTGCCTGAGATACCGACCTGGTGAACCCGTCGAACCTGATCCGGATTATACCGGCGGAGGGACTAGGTGTTCGGACGATCATCCCGCCAGACGCTGTGTGCCCCTGCCAGATCTTTGAGGAGCACCAACGCGTGAATCATTTCGCCCTGACACCACCAGCACGACGTCCGCACGCACCGATCGGAAGCAATCGCACCGCCCCACTATCGGGCATTGCCTGCGTGCTGCCGCTGCTGACCTGCGCTGGCATCGCGTTTGCGCAGGAAGCCGACACGGCGCTCGAAGAGGTCACTGTCACGGCCACGCTATTGACTGCCGGCACCGCCCCTCTCAGCGCCACCGTGCTGACCGAGCACACCCAGTCACGGCGCGGTGCGGCGCATCTTGAGGACGTGATCACGCTGGCGCCCAACGTGACGGCCTCCTCGGGCGCCTCACGCAGCCGCTTTTTTCAGATTCGGGGCATCGGTGAGCGCAGTCAGTTTGTCGAGCCGGTCAATCCCTCAGTGGGCATCCTGCTGGACGGCATCGATCTGAGCGGCGCCGGAGGCGCATTGACGCTATTTGATGTGCGCCAGATTGAAGTCCTGCGCGGCCCACAGGGCACACTCATGGGCGCCAACGCGCTCGCCGGACTAATTGCCGTCCAAAGCAATGGCACTAATTCGGGGGCACGCGACATCTCAGTCGGCATAGAAAGCAAAGGCGGCTATCGGCTGGGTGCTCGTTGGGCCGGAGGTCTTACCGACAGCACGAACGGCCGCATTGCTGTGCAACAGTATGAGAGTGATGGGTATGTCGATAACGACTATCTGAACCGCAGCGACACCAATTCCCGGGAAGAGCTAACCGCGCGGGGCACCCTCACCTGGACAAGCGAGACTCACACATTTGAGGCCGCGGCCTACTACACACGCGTTAACAATGGCTATGACGCATTCTCGCTCGACAACACCCGCGTCACCCTCTCTGATCAGCCCGGAGAGGACGATATGACACTCAAAGCCGGGCGCCTGAACTGGCAGAGCACGTTGCTGGGCTTGGACAGCGCGCTGCAACTGAGCCATGCCAGCACGGATACGACTTACAGCTATGACGAGGATTGGAGCTACGTCGGCATCGCGCCTGGCTGGGAGTACAGCTCCTACGACGAATATCTGCGAGACCGGTCAATGAGCAGTCTGGAATGGCGACTGCAGGCGCCGGAGACCGATGGCACAGAATGGGTGATGGGTACCTATTTGCGCGACGAGTCGGAGGATCTGAGCAGACGATACACCTATTTACCGGCGCCCTTTGCCAGTGAAATCGACACCCAAACGCTGGCTGTCTTCGGGCAGCTTAATCGCACCTTTAGCGAGCAGCTATCCGGGTTTATCGGCGCGCGCCTTGAGCGGCGAGACAGCGAGTATCGTGACAGCGCAAGCGTTGAGAAAGATTTCGACCACAGCTACTGGACCGGCCGCATCGGGTTAATCTGGCAGTACCACAGCGACGCCCAGCTTTATGCAACGTTGTCACGCGGCGCCAGGGCGGGTGGCACCAATGCCGGATTACTGGCCAGTATCGACGCCTTGCCTGAGCAGAATCAGGACAGCGTCGCCGCGTTGGGAGTCTTCGACGAGGAGACGCTGGTAAGCCTCGAGCTGGGCTGGCAGCTTGACTGGACGGAGTACGCCCTGCGCTCCCGTCTGGCGCTCTTCACGATGGATCGGGATGACCAACAGGCAAAGGGCTCGCTGGTCATTCCCCGCGCCGACGGCAGCACTGCTTTTATCGACTACACCGACAACGCCGCGGCCAGTGAACACCGGGGGCTCGAATGGGAGCTCCAGTGGCAGCCGACCCAGCAGCTGGTCGCCGAGCTGACCCTCGGCTTGCTCGATGCGCAGTTTGATCGCTACATCACGGCGACCGGCGCAGATCTGTCAGGACGCGACCAACCGCAGGCACCGGATTGGCAATACTCGGCAGGACTCACCTGGTATGCCTCGGCGCTGGCGTCGGTGCACATCGAGGTCGCGGGCAGCGACGCCTATTTCTTCTCCGACCGCCACGACGTGAGAGCGCCCGAGACTCATCAGCTCAATGCCAGCCTGTCAGGGCAGTGGCAGCGATGGCGTTGGACGCTCTGGGGCCGCAATCTCACCGACGAGACGACCTTTGTCAGGGGCTTTGGCACCTTCGGTAATGACCCGAGGAAGGAGTACGCACTGGAACCCTACCGGCAATATGGAGAACCCCGTATGGTGGGATTGTCCCTAAGCTACGACTTGACGGAGAGCAGATAATGAAAATGACTGCGGAACTGAGCGTTTATCCCCTGCGCGAGGATTTTAAGACGGCAGTGCTAGGCTTCATTGAGGAACTGCTGAAGGGGCAGGACGTGGTCGCCGTGACCAATTCCATGAGCACGCAAATCAGTGGCGAGGATGATGCGGTGTTCAGCGCGATCCAGCAGGCTCTGCGCGCAAGCTTCGCTCAATACGGCCGCCAGGTGCTAGTCGCCAAATTCATTCCGGAGCACTTTGCGGATATTGGCCCGGAGGGCTGAGGTGAGCTTTCTGGAGGTCTGCGCTGTCGTTCTGGCACTGGCCTACGTCATCCTCGCCATTTTTCAGCGCCGCCTGTGCTGGATTGCGGCCATCGCCAGCGCCTCCCTTTATATCCTGATTTTTTGGCAGGTTCGGTTGTATCTGGAGGCGGCGCTGCAAGTGTTTTACATCGTCATGGCAGTGTATGGGTGGTTTGCCTGGCAGCAGCAAGATAATCAAACCCGGACCCCGATCCGCACCTGGTCTCTGAAGCAGCACACGGTGGCATGTAGCGCGCTTGTTTTCCTGAGTCTGTTGATTGGTAGCGCCATGGACCGATGGACCGATGCCGCATCGCCCTTTATCGACGCCGCCACTACCGTGTCTGCGCTGCTTGCCACGTGGATGGTGGCGCGCAAGTTATTGGAGAACTGGCTGTACTGGATTGCGATCGATCTCGCGTCGATCGGCTTGTATCTGTCTCGGGATCTCTCCCTCACAGCGGCGTTGTTTGCGGGATACGTCCTGCTGGCAGCCTGGGGCTATCGGGCTTGGCGAGCACAATGGCAGCTGCAGACGTCCTAACGCGCTGCCTGGACCGCTGGCAAGACTGGCAACTGCCATCACCCCTCGATGAACCGCCGGGTCTGGGGTCTCTGATGGCGCAAGGGAGCGGCCATAGCGTTTACGAAATTCTGAGCACACCCCGACTGATCGGCCGACTCAGACATCAATCCACCCGCCTGACTGGCGAAGCTTTCTCGCAGGAACTGATGGTCTGGTCCCTAGCCGCACAGGCCGGACTGGCACCTCGCATCGTTTTCGCCGACGAAAACGAACAGGTCGTCATCTGTGAGCGCGTTGACGCCGTGACACAACCAGTGTCCAGCGATGCCCTGAGCACGCTTTGCCACCAGATCCATGCGCTGCCTGGCGTCAGTCACCAGCTGACACTCGCGACCGATATCGAGCACTATCTGAAGCAGTTACCCGCTCACCTGGCTGGCCAATGGCGCGCCGCCATACAAACCTGCGACACTGAAAAGGCACTGGCGAAACTGGAGGGGGATATTTACTACCTCTGTCACAACGACCTAACCCTCGATAATCTGATGACTCGGGGCGATAATCTGGTCGCCATCGACTGGGAGTATGCGGCGATGGGGAGCCGTTATTTTGATGTCGCCATTGCTTGCGAAGCACTGCCTGACGGTGAGCGAGACTCCATGATCCAGCAGGTATTTGGCGACACATTGGACGCCGACTTGATGGCAGCAGGGAACCAGATCGCGACGCTGGTGACGGCCCTGTGGCAGAGCTGTTTTGCCATCACTGACGCAGAACAGCCTGCCGATTGGGTCGAGCAGACTCTCAGCCCATGACCGCTCGCTGGCACATTCTCGGCGTTGGCGCGATCGGTGGGCTCTTTGCCTGCCGACTGCAATCAGGTGGCGCGGACGTCACTCTGCTGAGCAGGGATTGTGAAGAAGCCTCTCGAGAGTTGGTTCTGAAACACACGATCAGCGAGCGCTTCCACTTTCCGCAGCAGACCATAACCTCTAACCAAGACCCCATTGAGCACTTGCTGGTCTGTACTAAAGCGTGGGCTGTCGAGTCGGCGATCAAAGCGGTAGCACCCCGACTTTCAGCGACCAGCGTTGTGGTATTGCTCTGCAACGGAATGGGTCTCGCCGAGGCTGTTGCGCCCGTGATTGGCGAGGCGCAGTTGGTGGTGGGATCCACTACGTCTGGATGCCGTCGCTCAAGCGAGGGAGAGCTGATTGTCTCCGGTGACGGCAGCACTCAACTCGGCATGCTGGACTCGAGCCCGGCACCGACATGGCTGTCAGCCTGGCGCCAGGGCGTACCCGAATTTGAGTGGGAGACCGGTATCCGGTCAGTGCTGCTCGGCAAGGTCGCACTCAATGCGGTAATCAATCCGCTGACTGCACTCCATGGCGTCACCAACGGCAACCTCATGCAGCCACCGTTGCAGGCAATCACCGAGGACGTGATCAAGGAGGTACAGAGCCTGCTCTGTAGTGCCGACGCCGGGGAAATCGCCTCGGCGCTACCGACGCAAGTACGAGCTGTTTGCAACAGCACCGCCGCCAATCACTCATCTATGCGCGTGGATATGGAGAGCGGCAGGCGAACCGAGATTGATGCAATCGTCGGCTGGTTACTGTCGAGTTTGATCCCCCATCCCCCAGCAACACCGATACTCAGTGAGCTGTATGACGCAGTAAAAGAACGAGAGCCGGAGGTGTTGGACGCTTAGAGGAGCGCTAGCAATGAAGCCACGACTACCCAGACCCCGGTCGCTCGGTTCATCGCCTTTTGCGCCGTCTCTACCGCGGACACAACACCCTGAGAGTCATCCAACTCCTCGTCATCAAGGCGCCACGCGCGGCTGATACCCTGCGCCAAAAGAGTCTCGGCAGTCACCTGTGTATCGAGTGCCTCCCGGGTCAACAAGCCCTTTGATCGGTCGAAGTCACCCAGCACACAGTAGGTGAGCAGCAAGACCCTCGATGGCAACCAGTCCAATAGACGCTGGGCCGCATCAAAGCGACCGTCGCTGTCAGTATGGGCCAACGCCACGAGCCGATAGGCTGCCGCGCCGAAGGGCCCCAGCAACCAGAAGTACAGCACAGGCGGAAACCATCGCGCGAAACCGCGGTAAGCGAAATCACGCAGCGCGCGCTGGCCGCGCGCCTCTTCCGGGCCACCGTCAACAACGGGTTCGCTGAGCAACATGGCCGCGCCTTCCTCGTCGCCGACACGGGCGCGAGCCAGAAAGCGCTGCAACTCGGTGGGGTAGTCTCCCCTGCCCAGCGAAAAATATAGTAGCGCCGTTCCTACCAGCGCCTCAGCGAGGTCACCCAGAAACGCCTCCAGAACCCATAGCACCACCGCACCGGCGAGTAGCGGCGCGCCAACACGCAAAGCCAATGAGGGCCAGAGATCGAGTTCGACGGCATCGACGCGACGGCTGAGCGCATAAAACCAGCGATCACCGTGCAGCGGCCCACCCGCACCCAACAGCGCAAAAAGGCCTACCGCCACAATGAAAATGAGGTACGACACTCCCGCGTCTCCTTACTGCTGTGACTGACTGGCGACAACGCGAGACCAATCAAATGCCGGTCCCGGATCGGTCTTACGACCGGGCGCAATATCGCTGTGGCCAACGATAGCATCGTGCCGGATATCGGGGTATTGCTTTGTCAGCACCACCAATAACTGATTCAAGGCGTCGTACTGCGAGTCGGTATAAGCCTCCTCGTCACAGCCCTCAAGCTCGATACCAATACTGAAATCATTGCATTGCTCTCGCCCCTGCCAGCAGGAGGTACCCGCGTGCCACGCCCGCACATCAGTTGAGACAAACTGCACCACCTCGCCGGTACGCCGAACCAGAAAGTGGGCTGACACCTCGAGGCCGGAGATATCAGCAAAATACGGGTGCGCGTCAGGATCGAGCTTATTGGTAAACAGCGCTTCAATCTCAGGACCGCCATACTGGCCCGGCGGCAGAGAGATACCGTGTATGACGACCAGCTCGGTCACTGCCCCCTCGGGTCGGGGGTTACAATTAGGAGACGGCACACGACGGGCAGCTGCGAGCCAGCCCCCGGTGATCTTCCATTGGTCAGTGATAGTCGTCACGGGGTAATCTTATCTCAGACTTGGGAGATCGAGCGCAGGGCGCTCCTCTAGATAATCGATGCCGTTGGAACCACTGCCAGCCATGATCACCGCAGAGTACATTGCCAAAATTATTGCCCAAGCGCTCGCTGAGGATATCGAGAGCGGAGATATCACGGCGGAGCTTATCGGCGGTGACGTGCAAGCCAGTGGCAGCATCGTGACGCGAGAGGGCGGCACCCTTTGCGGGACCGCTTTCGCAGTAGAAGCCTTTCAGCAGATTGATCCCAGCTGTGATGTGGAATGGGCTGCGCAGGATGGCGATGTGCTCACAGCCGGCTCTACACTGTGCACCCTGAGCGGACCCGCACGGGCACTCCTGACCGCAGAACGCACGGCACTCAATTTCTTGCAGTTGTTATCGGGTACCGCGACGACCGCAAGCCACTACGCCGCGCGTGTGGCACACACCGAGGTCAAGCTGCTCGATACCCGCAAAACTGTGCCTGGGCTGAGATTGGCACAGAAATACGCCGTGACCTGCGGGGGGTGTTACAACCACCGCATCGGATTGTTTGATGCCTTCCTGATCAAAGAGAACCACATCTCGGCCGCCGGTGGTATTGCCGAGGCCGTCGCCGCAGCGAGAAGCGTCGCACCCGGCAAGCCGGTAGAAGTCGAGGTAGAGAACGAGGCGGAACTAGAGCAGGCGCTCACAGCGGGTGCAGATCGCATCATGCTGGATAACTTTACGCTGGAGGGGCTCCGAAGCGCTGTGGCACACGCGGCGGGTAGAGCTGAGCTTGAGGCGTCGGGCAACGTCACCGACGAGACCCTGGTCTCCATCGCAGAAACCGGCGTGGACTTCATCTCAATCGGTGCGCTAACCAAACATGTCAGGGCTTTGGATCTGTCGATGCGGATCGACTGACACCGCTAGCTGTGGGTGGGCTAGCTGTGGATGGGCTCGCTGCTCACCAGTACGCCGTTGCGATCCGCGTAGAGCCAGTCACCGGGTGCTACCGGTACCTCACGTAACAGCAGCGGAATATCCCGGTCGCCGGCCCCCTGCTTATCCGTTTTGACGGGGCACACGCCGAGCGCCTGCACACCGATATCGATCCCGTCGATGACCTCGACATCGCGAATCGCACCGATCACAACGACCCCTGCCCAACCATTATCCGAGGCGAGCTGAGCGAGACGATCACCGAGCAGCGATCGGTGCAGGGCGCCCTGCCCATCCACCAGCAACACCCGACCTTCACCCGGCTCCGCGACTGCTTCAGCTACTCGGGAGTTGTCGGCGTGGCAAGCGATCGTGGAGACAGGGCCCGCAAAGCGCTCCCGGGCGCCAACTGCACGAAACTGGAAGCCCAGATGCTGGGCCGCAGGATGCACATCCGATAAATCGGGTGTTGTGAAGGCGACCAACAGATCAGAACCAGTCATAGGAGAACGCAGACAGGCTCTCACCCGGCGCGTCGATGGCGCCCGCGTGGGCGCGCGCCCTAGGCAGCAAGCGCTCCATGTAAAACTGCGCGGTATTCACTTTTCGGTCACAGAAGACCACCCGCTCGCCGTGAGCGGACAAATTGGCCGCCACCAGCGCGCCGCGCGCCAGCTGCCAGCCGCCGAACAGGTAGCCGGTCTGCATCATGTAGTCAAAGGAGCCACCCAAGGCGGCAAAACGGTCATCGCTCAAAATGGCGA
>JAHEJH010000278.1 GCA_024638905.1 Luminiphilus sp. | reverse complement strand
CTCAACCTTAAAAAAGATATTGGCTGACTCGGAAAGATCGGAGGCGGAACCGGTACCCCTTAAAGCGATCAATTTTGTGCTGGTCCTCTCATTGTCAAAAATGATCGCCTCGCCCACCACTGGTGCAATGCTCACGGTCCCGGTGGCCTCGGCCCCTGAGGAGGCCAAGGTTGCGGTGATAACCTCGTCACCCTCGCACCCGTCTGCGGTGAAGTTCACGGTAATTTTTGAACCTAATGTGACGGGGCTGGGAGGGTCTAATACAGCGAGGTCGCCGAACAGGCAATTGCTGCTAAAAGTTAGCGTTTCCTGGGTTGTCACCGGGTCCAGATTGTCATCCACAACGACCAGCGTGAGGGCAGCCGTACCACCTGCAGAAATCTGACCGGTCGGGGCAACCTTGATGACGCCCTCTACAAAAATACCGGCGTCATCGATGTGGCCCAGCTTGCGGGTATCTGCGGGTATCGCCGTCGTGATGGAAAAATTGATGGACCCATCTGATTCAACCTCATTCAGGGTGACTGAAGCGGTCAAAGTGCCGGCCCCAGCTACTCCATCTTCGGCGACATATAACACCGCGACACCGTCATCATCGGTCAGGGCAGTGCCACTCTCAGGCACCAATCGCCCCAATGTTGTTGAGGCAGAGACCACTTCCTGTGGGGCCGGCAGACCATCAGGGTTCGTAACGCTAACGAGAAAAACACCCTGCTGGACCGGGCTAATTTCGGTTATCGATTGGCCTTGTGTGTTTGTGATTGTGACATCGATCGTCGCACCCTGTGGTTCCGGTGCGGGAACAAACCCTGCGCCGTTGTCACTGCCTCCACCACCACCACCACCACCGCAGGCGCTGACTGCGATAGCTAGAAAGAGAGCGCATATCGGGTGTTGCCAAGGGGAGATCCATCCATAGATCATCAGTTTTCTCCAAATTCCATTTTAGAGCCGGCGTCTTCTGCCATCCTGGCACCGCCGATCGCCATAATAGCGATGACGCCACACTATCACGATAGCTTGGCAAAGCCAGTGACTTACTGCCAACTGAATATTGTTTGACGCAAGCCGGTCTAGATATTCACTGCCTTAACACGCTGTTATTCTGCAGCTATGCAGCCGTCACCCACACCTCAACCCCTGCCCGATTTAGCTGTGAGCGTGGTGCTGCATTTCAGCCCGTTTGAGCAACTGCAGGCGCTATTGGATTCGCTAAGTAACGCTGCCGTTGAGGCCGAGCTGAGTCGCGTCGAGGTGATCTGTGTGGACCATAGTTGCGATGCTGACTACGTCGCTAGTTGCCAAGCATTTATTGAGGCTTATGGTGTTGAAGCGGTTGGGGACATCGGCCTACAGCTTAGTCTACTGAAGCCTGACGCCAATCGGGGTTACGGAGCAGGCCATAACCTCGCGATGTCCCAGATCGAGAGCCAGTTTCATCTCATTATGAATCCTGACGTGGAGCTCGCCCCGGACGCGTTCAAGTTGGCGCTGGATACGTTGAAACGTCAGCCCAACATTGCGCTACTGGCGCCCCAAGGATTCAGTCCGTCGGGCGAGCCGGAGTTTTTAGCAAAGGCCTATCCCTCTGTTTGGGTGCTGGGGCTGCGGGCTTTGGCACCACATTGGTTAAAAACTCGATCGGGTGGGGCGCTGGCGCGCTACGAGATGCGAGACATGCCGAACGGGACGACGTTGAGGCCGATCACCCTGGCCTCCGGCTGTTGCATGTGGGTGAGACGTGCAGTTTTTGACGGTGTCGGTGGATTTGATGAGTCCTACTTCCTGTATTTTGAGGACCATGACTTGTCACTGAAGTTGGCTTCACAAGGCACTGTGATGGAACACCAAGATATCCGGATCGTGCACCATGGTGGTGGTGCGTCGCGAAAGGGCTTCCAGCATATCCGATGGTTTGTTGGCGGCGGGGCACGGTTTTTTAACCGCTGGGGCTGGCGATGGTTCGGGTAAGCGCTGAAGCCATGAGATACTGCTCCCATGGCTGAATCAGAATCGAATCCGGTGGCTGCCCGAGACGCATTGTGGGAAGCGGAGTGCGCCCGCCGTACCTTGCTCAGTCACCTCGGTATCACACCGTTGGTGAGTCGATTTGATCCCATTGCTGCCAAACCGGCCCAACGAGTTGAGCTGCCGACTGGCTCTAACGATGTGACGCCTTCAAATGGCTCTGCGACACCGAACGGCGGCGATGATATGCAGGCCGCGCAGCTGCGGGAAATGTTGCATGGCGATGCAGATGCAGGCGTCTCTAACGAGGAGGCAGGCACTAGATCGCGAGCGTCCGCTGAAGTGGCGCACGATGCGTCCGCTGATGGCAGTGAGCCGCCTGCCGATACCAAGAGTGGCGTGAAGCCTGATACGCCCCTCTCCTTATTGCTGGTCACTAGCGGCGATGTGCTGTGGGTGGAGGCACTTGAAGACCAGCTCCTGCGACAGGAGCAGCTACAGTTGATTGCCGCTATGGCGCGCGCCATTCGGGGCGCATCGGTTCGCTGCGCCCATCAACAATTTGATTGGCCTCCTGCCGCGGGGTCTGCCATTGCGGCGTCGGAGGGCATGGAAGGCATGCTCTCGGGCTTTCTGCATCGGCTGACCAGCGATCATGCGACCCGGTTAATCGTAAAGCTCGGTGCCAGTGAGGTAATACCTGCCTCGGATCTGCCGACCCATCAGATTCCGTCCAGTCTAGAGATGTTGAGAGAGGGCTCGCTCAAGCAGTCCGCGTGGTCTGTATTAAAACCACTGCGCGCTGGTGACTGATGCACAAATATCACTGCTGGAGTTGAGTGATTCCGCAGACCTCGAACCGTTACAGCCACTTTATGAGCAGTCCGATGGTCCTTCATACGGTTTTTTGCAGGGCCTGCTGGACCAGCCTCACTGTCGGGCCTGGTGCTTGGTAAAGGACAAACAGCCTGTGGCCGCGATCTGGTACCAATGCGCGGCAGAGCAGGCGGACATGATTGACCTCAGGGTGTTGGCCTCTGAGCGGCGGCAAGGCTTCGGGCGTCAGTTGCTCTGGGCCTCCTTGACTGCGCTGGGGGACGTCAGCGCCGTCGCACTGGAGGTGCGCTCATCTAATGCGGCAGCGCAGGCACTCTATCAGTCGTTGGGTTTTAGTGAGACCGGCGCGCGACCCAATTACTATGCCACCCCTGATGGCCGCGAGGATGCCGTATTGATGACGCTGACACTCAATATCAGTGGCAGCGTAACGTGAACACCATGTCCCACATGCTGAAGGCTGTTGGCCCAGATTGGCGCATTGAAATGGGCGGGTTCGAGCATCATTGCCCACAGAGGGAGTGCAGGTTATGAACATTGTTGAGACTGACTACTGGTGCCTCATGTTGCCCCCCGAGTGGTCAGCAGAGGAAGAAGAAGGCAGTGTGCTGATCACCGATCAGGATGGTATTGGTGAGCTGGCGATCACTACGCTGGTCCGCGAGCCGGAGGACGGGCCAGAGACGACTCTTTCGGAGATCGCTCAAACGGAGTCGCCGGAGGTCAGCAGTTGGGCCAACGCCACATTCGGTGATTTCTCGGGCGTTACGGGGCAGTTCACCGAAGACGGGGCAGTGTTGCAAGAGTGGTACCTCAGCCACCGTGTTGCGCTGTTGTATTGCACCTATGCCTGTGACGTCGGGGATGCCGGCATGGATATGGCGGCGGTGGAGGAAATTCTGGGCACGCTGGTACCCGGAGATGCACTGTTGGCCGACTAGGTGAACAGGCGGCAAGCTGCCGGTCTAGGATACGGTTCCGGTTACCCGCACCCGTTTACTGCCCGCAACGGGCGCCTCGGCCTGCGCCTTGGCGCGCTGCTCAATGCTGGTA
>JAHEJH010000277.1 GCA_024638905.1 Luminiphilus sp. | reverse complement strand
AATGGGACCCATGACGCGCCTAATAACTCGGAGTCGATGCCCCGGGCTTCTTAAAACATATAACTATTTGTTTTTATGAATAATAACGTGGTGCCCGGGGCCGGACTTGAACCGGCACGATCGCAATGATCGGGGGATTTTAAGTCCCCTGTGTCTACCAATTTCACCACCCGGGCAAAAAGTGGGGTGCAGCGGGCGCGCAGGATACCATGCAGAACGCCAATCCCAACCCCCAACCGCCCTCGTCGCTCGGACCTGATTTTGACCACACGCGCCAGATCCTTTTTCTGTAACATCGCGAGCAAAGTCAGTTCAGCAAGGGGCAGCGCTTGGCTTCACCAAGAGGTGAGTTTCGGTCCAGATTGGGCTTTATTCTGGCGGCCGCGGGTTCCGCGGTGGGCCTGGGCAACATCTGGGGCTTTCCAACGCAGGCAGCCAGTAACGGCGGCGCTGCCTTTTTAATCACTTATCTGTTACTGGCCTTCGTACTAGCCTACCCCGCACTAATGGCCGAGCTCCTGATCGGGCGCCATACCCACCGCAATATGGTGATGGCACTGGGGTCACTTCCCAAGCGCAATGCGCTGGCAAGCCTAGGTCGGCTTACCGGTATCGGCGGACTAATCACGGCCAGCATGATTCTCAGCTTCTACGCCATTGTTGCTGGATGGATGATGGGCTTCGCGGCCTCCTACCCCCTGAGCGCTGCCGGCATGGCGAGCACAGGCGACTGGTTAGTCACCTTCGGTTCGCCGCGCAACCTGACGCTGATGCTCATCTTTATGGTGTTGACCATGGCGGTCGTACTCGGGGGCGTTGAACATGGCATTGAGCGCTGGTCCCGTCGCTTAATGCCGTTGCTTATCGCCACATTGATCGCTCTGGCGCTTTACGTGCTCACTTTGGAGGGCGCGCTCAAGGGTCTGGCAGTCTATCTGTTACCCGACTTCGAAAAGGTGCTCTCCGGTGACTTGTTAATCGACGCACTGGGTAGCGCCTTTTTCTCACTCTCTTTGGGGGTGGGCACTATGCTGATCTATGGCTCCTACCTCAGCGACACTGAAAACGTTCCCAGTGTCGGAGCGCAGGTGGCGCTCGTAGATGTCGGCATCGCAGTGTTGGCAGGTTTTTTGATCTTGCCCGCCATGTACGTCGCCGACGCGCGAGGGGTCCCGATTTTTAACGATGTGGGGGGGTTACTCTCTGAGGACACGCTGATCTTCACGGTGTTGCCGGCTCTGTTTGAGACGATGGAGGGCGCCGGCATCTGGCTGGCAACTGCTTTCTTTGCGTTGATGAGCATTGCCGCCCTGACCTCCTCTATCTCCATGCTCGAGGTTCCGGTGGCCTATCTCATCGAGCGCCACCAGCTCAGCCGCCGCCGCGCCACCTTGGTTGCCGGCGGCGTCATCGCCGGCTTCAGCGCGCTCATTGTTCTGAACTTTGGCATGCTCTTCGGGTTGGTGATCACCGTCTCCACTCGCTACAGCCAACCCGCACTGGGGATACTGATCTGCATCTTCGCCGGCTGGCTGTGGCAACGCGATGCCCTATTGCAGGAGCTTAAGAAGAACGACGCCGATGCCGAGCAACGCCTGTTCTGGAAGATCTGGCCGCTCTATGTGAAGTGGCTGTGCCCCGTTATCATTGGCGTGATCCTGGCGCAGTCGGTACTCTAAGTTTCATGGCCCGTTTCCTTCTTCTTTTTGTCGGCGTTCTCGTGGGCTTGTTCGCTATCGAGATGCTCAAGCCCGTGCAAGAGGCTGTCATTCAGCCGTTTACGGGGCTGCTGGCGGCAGCCAGCACCGCTATTATTTTGCCCTTTGACGACACAGTCATTGCTCAGGGCCGCATCCTGCGAGACGCGTCCACCGGCTTTGCGGTATCGATCGAAGCAGGTTGCAATGGGGTCGAAGCAGCGATCGTTCTCATCGCGGGCGTGGTGGCCTTCCCTGCGTCGGTGAAGCACAAGCTCATCGCCATCTTGGCCGGCTTCTTTTTTGTGCAAGCTTTAAATATCGTTCGCATTATCTCGCTCTTTTATTTGGGTCAGTGGAACCACACAATATTCGAGTGGTTTCACCTCTACCTGTGGCCGGTTCTCATCATGCTGGATGTGTTGGTGGTATTTGCCATCTACTTGCAGTGGCTCGGCAAGCAGCACCCTGGGGTCGAACCTGTCTGATGCTGATGCGGCGCCAGTTTGTGCTAACTCTGATTCTGATGCCCATCACGTTCGGTATCTGGTACGCCGCGGGCCCGCTGTTCGCCGCCCCCGCCGTGTGGCTCTGTGATTTTTTACTGAGCAGTGCCTACCCCAACATCGTAGAGGCAGTGGGCCTTCGAGGGGTAGAGGTGTTAGCGCGCACCCAGTTCGGGGAAGACGGCGGCGTCATCATGGCTGCCGCTGACGCCGGCAACCAAATAGCGCTCGAGATCAATACGCGCCTCGTCTCGTATTCCATTGCGTTCTATGCCGCACTGTTGATGGCCTCTAACCTGAAGGATGCGACATACAAGTTTTGTATCGGCCTGTTCTGGCTCTGGCTCATCATGGCCTTTGGTTTGGCTTCAATACTGGGCAAAGACTTACTGTTAATGGTCGGTGCGACTTTCCTCAACGTACCGGGCGTGCCGCCTGCTGACTTGATCGCGCTGACGTATCAGTTCAATGTGCTACTCATGCCGACTCTGGCACCTGTGTGTCTGTGGTTCTGGCAACTGCGAGGGTCTCCCCTTTGGGAAGCCCTCGCCAACGACATCAAGCGCGCCTCGGCTAGGGCGTAACCTCCACGTTTAATGTTCGACCCTCGAGGGCGGACTGAAGGGCTTTCTCCATCAAGTGCCTGGCTTGGCACGTGTAGGCGTAGATGCTGGCGTGAATGGCCGCGTCCTTCCAGTTATCCACCGAACAGGCGCTCGAGTAAGTTTCGAACTCATTCAGGGATTTGATCAACTCCGAAAGATGCCGCGGGCACTCACAGTCCAGAACCACCTTCTCTTCGGCGGCCGCGAGCAGTTCGGCATCGTTAAACATGCGCGGCTTGGCCGGCATTAACTCCGATAAATTGCCGACTCCCTGAGACGTCTCTTTCTCCACCTGACTGCGTCCAATTTCAAAGGCCAGTTGCGAGGGCTCGATGGGGTACTGGAACGCGGAGTGCCCCATGCGCTCTAACTCTGCTAACCACTGGTCGTTGCCGAACTGATACAACACGATCGTGCGGCGCACACCTAGTCGCTCACCGAGCGCTTCGACACCTCTGATTTGCTGCATCGTCAGGGATGGGCAGTGCACCACCAACATATCGCAGGCCTCTTCAGCGCTAAGTGACGCCACTGCGTCATCGACGGACATTCTCGCCAGCAAGGCCGACACGCCCGATATGCAGCCCTGATGCCCGTCCAACCATCGACATAGATCCGTGCCCAAAAACACTACCCGAGGCTTTGCGGGGGGCAGAGGCCGCGACGGCGACATGTGATCCTGCTGCTCTAAAAGCACTTCTAGGGTCTTGCGATCAGACGCTGCGATCTCGCCAATCCTGACACCCTGCTTAACGAGGGACGATACCAACTGCAGATGGTCGAGATCTGATTGAGTGTATTGGCGGCGCCCGGTAGGTGACTTATAGCTTGCGCCCAGGCCATACCGTCTCTCCCACACTCTCAGCGTGTCTGACTTCAGGCCGGTGAGTCTGGCGACGGTGCCAATGCCGTATAAAGGACGCGGCTCCAACGCTTGTAAGTTTTTGACTGGTGCGTTCATGACGCTCTCCTGTACGCGATTTGTCCAGTTTTACGCGACATTTGGCCGGCCGGATTGCCATAACCGGAAGTTTGTCCATGTTTTGTTCACC
>JAHEJH010000260.1 GCA_024638905.1 Luminiphilus sp. | reverse complement strand
CCCCTGATTTTTAAACTTCTGTGCCTTGGCACGAAGCATGAGGTGGGGAAAGTCGACGTTAAATTCGTGGGGTGGCACATAGGGGCACTTCGTGAGGTAGCACAGATCGCAGAGGTAGCACTGCTCGGCGACCTTGTCGTAGTCGGCCTTGTCGACTCCGTCGACCTCCATCGTCTCTGACTCGTCAATCAAATCAAACAGGGTGGGAAATGCGTCGCACAGGCTGACGCAACGGCGACATCCGTGACAAACGTCAAAGACTCGTTCCAACTCTTCATTGAGCGAGCTTTTATCCCAAAAATCCTCACTCTGCCAATCCAGAGGATGCCGAGTGGGTGCGTCAATACTGCCTTCTCTCATGACCTGTTGTGCTCTTGGTTAAAGAAAAACCCATCCACCTCGTTGCTGGTAAGCCGGTTGGTGAACGGGATGAATTACGGGGGGCGTGAGCCGGAAAAAACAAGGGGAGCAAATTGCTCCCCTCATTGTATTTAAGCGAGAGCTAGAATTAACCGTCGAGGTTGTCCAGCGCCTTCTGGAAGCGATTGGCGTGGCTGCGTTCAGCCTTGGCCAGTGTTTCGAACCAGTCTGCGATCTCGTCAAAACCTTCGTCACGCGCGGTCTTAGCCATACCCGGGTACATATCGGTGTACTCGTGAGTCTCACCGGCGATCGACGCCTCAAGGTTCTTCTTGGTATCGCCCATTGGCAGCCCGGTAGCGGGATCGCCGACTTCTTCCAGATACTCCAGATGGCCATGCGCATGCCCGGTCTCGCCTTCCGCTGTAGAGCGAAAGACCGCCGCAACGTCGTTGTAACCCTCGACGTCCGCCTTTGAGGCGAAGTAGAGGTAGCGTCGATTCGCCTGAGATTCACCCGCGAAAGCGTCCTTCAGGTTTTGCTCTGTACCACTGCCTTTCAGTTCCATGACTTACTCCTTATGTGCTGCCTGTCGAATTACAGAGGTAGCTCGAACCGCGACTACCATCAGCGTGAACCTAATATACCGGCGTTGCCCAATTTTGGCTTACTTGAAAAATAAAAAAAATCGATCGGAAAAACCGATTATCATCTGAAGCGGTTTTTGGGGAGGTGAGCCCGGCTGGCGGCCGGTCGTCTTTTCCCACATCGTCAGCCCAATTGGTTAGGGCAATCGAGCCTGAACCGTGGGTTTGCAGGGAGGTAAGTTGTGCGTCAACCGACACTGAAACAGCTCCGCTACCTCTGTGCGGTCGCAGAGCACCAGCACTTTGGTCAGGCTGCAGCGGCCTGTCATGTTAGCCAAAGCACGCTGAGCGCCGGCGTGCTCGAGCTGGAAGAGACCCTCGGCGCGAGTCTGGTAGAGCGCAACAACCGCAGGGTGTTTCTGACCTCTTTGGGCTCAGAGGTGGTGGAGCGGGCCCGGGATTTATTGGTCGGCGTTGAGGACATGGTGAGCCTGTGTGCAGGTCAAGGGGTGCCTTTTCAGGGTCGGATGCGCATGGGGGTCATCCCGACGGTTGCGCCTTATCTGCTGCCGGGTTTGCTGGGGTCGATCCGATCGCAGTATCCCGAGTTCAAGCTGTTCATTCGAGAGGATCTCAGTCAGCCGCTGGTTGATGCGCTCCTCGCTGGTGAGCTCGATGTGTTGTTACTTGCCTTACCGTTTCCCGCCGAGCAGGTGGAGACCATGCCGCTGTTCGAGGACGACTTTCTGCTGGCCTGCCCGCCTGACCACCCACTCGCGAGCCGGACACCGCTACGCAGTGCAGATCTGAAAGGGGAGTCGCTACTCCTTTTGGAGGAGGGGCACTGCCTTCGGGACCACGCGCTGGAGGCGTGTAAGCTCAGAGACTCCCAGATTACCGTGCCGTATCAGGCCACTAGCTTAGCCACCATTGTGCAGATGGTCGCCAATGGCATCGGGGTAACGCTATTGCCGGGGATGGCCGTCGAAGCGGGCATTGCCAGTAACACGCCGCTCGCAGTGAAGCCATTTGATCAGGTCAACATTACGCGTCAGATCGGCTTGATGTGGCGGAAGAAGACGCCGCGGCGGGTGGAGTTTCGCCAGTTGGGTGAGTTGATCGCGGCATCGATCGAGGAGTGATCTGCCGCCCGCTTAGCGGCGCCGGCCTTTACCGCGATGCTCCCCGGTGTGCTGCGTGCGAAAGTTGCCGCCGCCTGGCTTTACCACCCGATGGCGTTTGGGCGGTTGCCGCGAGGGGACGAGATGCATTGAGCCGTTGCCGATGAGATCTCGCCGCCCCATCTGTTTCAGCGCTTTGCGCAGCAGTGGCCAGTTGTCGGGGTCGTGGTAGCGAAGAAAGGCCTTGTGTAAACGTCGCTGACTCAGTTTTTTCACAGTGCCCAGCGACTGACTGTCGCGTTTCACCCGCTGCAAGGGGTTCTTTCCCGTGTGATACATCGCCGTAGCGGTCGCCATCGGGGAAGGGTAGAAAGTCTGTACCTGATCAGCCCGAAAGCGGTGCTGCTTTAACCATAGCGCCAGGTGCATCATGTCTTCGTCGGTGGTCCCGGGATGCGCGGCGATAAAGTAGGGGATGAGGTACTGCTTTTTACCCGCTTCCCGCGAGAACCGCTCAAACATCTCGGAAAACCGGTCATAGCTCCCCATCCCCGGCTTCATCATCTTGGAAAGGGGACCCGATTCAGTGTGTTCCGGCGCAATCTTCAGGTAGCCACCCACATGGTGGGTCACCAACTCCCGCACATACTCTGGGCTCTCCACCGCCAGGTCGTATCGAAGTCCTGAGGCGATCAATACCTTTTTGACGCCTTCGGTTTCCCGGGCTTTGCGATACAGATTGATCAGCGGGGTGTGGTCAGTATTCAGATTTTTGCAGATGCCGGGGTATACGCAGCTGAGCTTTCGGCAGGCCGCTTCGGTTTCCTTGTCCTTGCAGGCGATGCGCCACATATTGGCGGTCGGGCCGCCGAGGTCAGAGATCACGCCGGTGAAGGCGGGGCTGGTATCGCGAATGCGTTCCACTTCGCGCAGCACGGACGCTTCGGAGCGACTTTGGATAATGCGTCCCTCGTGCTCGGTGATCGAGCAAAAGGTACACCCCCCAAAGCAGCCCCGCATGATGTTCACGGAATGCTGGATCATTTCCATTGCTGGCACCGCTGCGCCACCGTAGCTTGGGTGGGGGAGTCGTTGGTAAGGGAGTTCGAATACCCAGTCCAGTTCATCGGTCTCTAGTGGGATCGGTGGTGGATTTAGCCAGACCTCGCGGTCGCCGTGGGCCTGAATAAGCGGCAGCGCATTGTGGGGATTGGTCTCCTTGTGGAATACCCGTGACGCGTGGGCGTAGAGCACCGGGTCTTCGGTGACGGCCTCGGCCGAGGGTAGTCGAATGGCATGGGTGTCCTGCTTTGAGCTGGCCATCAGGCGGACGGGCGCGGGCTCATTGTTGTCTTCATTCTGCCCCTCTGCGCAGGGTTCAGGCTCCATACCCTCATAAGGGTTCGGATGGACCTCGATCCGACCGGGTTCATCGACTGATGTCGAGTCGATCAGCGTGCGATTTGCAGGAGGGTGCCGCGTGACAAAGGCGGTGCCCCGGATGTCCGTTAAGTCGCTGACTTCCTCGCCGTTCGCCAGGCGGTGGGCAATGTCGACAATCGCGCGCTCGGCGTTGCCAAACACCAACAGGTCAGCCCGGCTGTCGAGCAGTACCGAACGTTTAACCCGGTCACTCCAGTAATCGTAGTGCGCAATGCGGCGCAAACTGGCCTCGATACCGCCAGCGATGATGGGCACATCGCGATAGGCTTCCTTCAATCTCTGGCTGTAGACGGTGACGGCCCGGTCGGGGCGTTTGCCCGAAATGTTGCCCGGGGTATAGGCATCGTCATTGCGGCGTTTCCGGTCCGCTGTGTAGTGATTGAT
>JAHEJH010000256.1 GCA_024638905.1 Luminiphilus sp. | reverse complement strand
GCCAGTGAGAGAAGGTCAATAGCGTCCCAGCGGGCAGCGAGAGCCCCGCCTCTTCCTGCAACTCCCGGGCAGCCCCACTCTGCGCCCGTTCTAGTTCGTTGTCGCCCTCATCGGACACCTCGACCTTGCCTCCTGGAAATACCCAGAGCCCGGGCATGTGTTTGAGCTCATCGCTGCGCTTGAGAAGGAGTGTCTCCAAACCTTCATGGGTCTGTCGGATAACGATGGCGCAGGCCGCTGGTAACGCCGGATTGGCCTCTTCAGAAAATTCAAGCACCATCAGAGATGCGCCCTAAAGTAGCGGCGCACAGGCAAGGCACTGGGCATAAACATGCATCGGATCGCGGAGACTGGAAAGGCTTCTGACCACGGGCTTGAAGGCGCCGACCAGCGACTCAAACCAGCCGCCGAGCGGTGCAGTAACCATGCCGAAGGAGCGGGTCAGCTCCTGCAGCAACACACTCTCAAAAGAGGGCGGCACCCGGGTGCGGGCGGTGCGCCAATCTTCCACGCCAGCCAAGCGCGCCGCAGCCACTACCGCCTCGTCCAGGCCACCCAACTCGTCAACAAGACCGCGCTCCGCGGCTTCGGCGCCGGTCCAGACCAGCCCGTCGGCAACGTCTCTCACCGCCAGCTCACTCATATCGCGACCACTCGCCACCAATTCGATAAAGTCGTCGTAGGCGCCATAAGCCAGTGCCTGCACAATGCTCGCCATCTCTGGACTCAGCCCACGGTTAAAACTTGCCGCGCCCGCCAACGGAGTGGTCCCCACGCCGTCAACGGTAACGCCGATGTACTCCACGATGCCCTCTATAGTAGGGAAAGCAGAGAAGGCGCCGATACTGCCAGTCAGCGTTGTGGGTAGCGCCCAGATCTCGTCTGCTTCTGCTGCGATCCAGTAACCCCCAGAGGCTGCGACGGTGCCCATGGACACCACAATGGGGATATCGGCATCCGCCACCTCTAACAATTTTCGCCGTATCAGGTCTGAGGCGAACACGCTGCCGCCGGGGGAGTTCACGCGCAACACAACTGCCGCCAAGTCCTTGGACTCCAAAGCGGTATCGATATATCCGTTGATAGTGTCGCTGCCCGCCATGCCCTCTTCACTGTCACCGGGCATCAGGGTGCCCTCAACGGGGATGATGGCGATCAGCGGCAGGCTCTCTTCCGTCAGCGAGCGACTCATTTTGACGTCCTCAACATAGCGATCAAGTGCAATGACCTCGGCGTAACCGTCCTCATCGGTCACCCCGACCCATTCGGCCAATGCATCTTCCATCTGGGCATGGTCGGCGAGCCTATCGACCCAGCCGGCGGCCAGCATGGTTTCGGCCAAATCGTTGTCTGATGCGTCGAGCTGTGTCGCAAAGGATGCTATGAACTCATTCATTGTCCCCGCGGGCAACTCCCTGCCCGACTCTGCAAGGTCGGTATAGGTGGACCAGAGCCCTTCGAGCCAGCGGGTGACCACCTCCCGCTCCCCTTCAGACATGTCATCGCGCAGGTAGGGCGCCACCGCCGACTTATTCTCACCTGCGCGGAAGACATGCATGGTCACCCGGGTTTTCTCCAGAAATGCTCGCAGGTACGAGCGATACACCGAGAATCCCTCGAGGAACATGCCGCCCTCGGGGTGCAGCAAGATCTGATCAGCCTGGGAGGCCAGCAAATAATGCGCCTGCGAGTAAAAATCACCCACGGCGATCACTGGCTTGCCCGATTCCCTGAAGGCCTCGATCGCGCCACTGATTTCCAGCGTCTGGCTGGTGGAAGGGCCGGCGACATTTTCCAAATCAAACACCAGCGCGGTGATGCGCTCATCGGTCGCCGCCCAGCGGATCGATTGGACCACATCATTCAACAGCGTGGGCTGATCATAGTCCTGGTTAATAAACGCTGACAGCGTGTCGCTAGGGCGTGAGTCTTCGACCAACGGCCCCGTCGGAGCGATCAGCAGGGCCGCGCGCTCGGGCAGCGGCTCTGGGGTTGATTCACTCAGCGTCGTGCTAAACGCAATCACAAAGATGACCACGAACAGTAGCGGCACCAAAACGGATATCGCGCGGCTGATGCCGCTCAATACACGCCATATTCCTTTCAAAAATCGCAACATCGCAACGAGCTCTCCTTGTCTGGCCCCAGTGGACCCTGACTGCAACTGGGCAGCTTCTCAAATGGTGAGTGAATACCTCGGACGATCAAGGGAGCAACAAGTGCCCAACCCCTCGGTGCCAAGACGTTCTCTGTGTCATAGGGCGCCGCGCAGTTCTCGGCCCCGATAGCGTATGTAAAGCATGCATGCGGTGAAATTGATCACCACCAGCGCGAGACCTGCGATCGACAGCACATCCGCTTGATAGGCGAAAGCCGCCTCGACCGCGGAAATAAAGTAAAACAGCAGCACCAGCTCAAACCAGATGAACAGTCGCATACTGTCAGTGAACGCTGCCCACAAGAAAAACAGCAGTGGCGCGCTGCGCAGCCCACTCAGCAGCCAAGTCCCGGAAAAGCGCTCCACATCAGCCGCCTGTTGCGCCACAAAGCCCAGCCAGGTGAGCCCCATCAGGGCCCACAAAAAGAAGGTGAGCCGCCCGCGCGGCGCTGTCTGCGTTGTTGCCATCTCTACTGTGGCCTTAGAGCGCGCATGGCCCACTCGGCCACCCGTTTACCCAGCGCCCGACAAATAGCCGACTCCTGATCATCCAGTGGCCGATCTCCGGCTTCGGTGGCCCAATGGCTGGCGCCATAGGGCGTCCCGCCTGCCTCGGTGGCCCGCAACTCCGGTACCGAGTACGGCACCCCCACCATGACCATGCCGTGGTGAATCAGCGGCAGCATCATGCTCATGAGCGTTGTTTCCTGACCGCCATGGAGAGAGCTCGTTGACGTAAATACCCCGGCGGGTCGGTCAATCAGCGCACCCTGAAGCCACAAGGCGCTGCTTTCATCGAGAAACTGCTTCATCGGAGCGGCCATGTTGCCAAATCGTGTTGGACTGCCCATCACCAAACCCGCGCAGCCTCTCAGGTCGTCCTGCGTCGCGCGCAACGCCCCGTCCTCTGATGCGGTGTCCGCTGAGGATAGCGACGGCACGGTCCTCATGCGTGCCTCAATACTCGACACACACTCGACCCCTCTTGCCACCTGTCTGGCCATCGCAGCCGTGGCACCTTCCCGACTGTAGTACAGCACTAAGATATAAGGCTCGTCGGTCACAATCGGCCGATCCTCAAACTTTGCGTGCAGATATTGATGGCCGCTCGACGGCGACGCTGGGCGCAGGGTAATGTGGGATAATCCATGAGCTCCGCTCACATGGTCGACCGTCAATGGTAACGCATCCCACACTGCAAAACGCGAGCCTCCGCTTGCGCTATCTACTGAACCGGTTCGTCGAGGACCGGCTCAACGCCAGTGCAGCGGCGCTCACTTTTGTCAGCCTGTTCGCACTGGTGCCGCTGCTGACGGTCACGCTGTCGATTGCGTCGGCGCTCCCGGCCGCCGGCAACATCGAAGGTAAATTGAACGAGTTCCTGTTGCAGTTCCTTCTGCCGGAGAGCTCCACACAGGTCGTTGAATACTTGTCCACATTTATCTCTCAAGCGCGCTCGCTGACCGCTTTTGGCGTCATTATTCTGTTGGTGTCAGCGATTTTGATGCTGCGGAATATCGAGAAGGCCCTGAACGACATCTGGCGCAATCGCGCCAACCGAAGGCCACTGGCGAGTTTCCTCCTGTACTGGGCTGTGCTCAGCCTCGGGCCGGCTGCGATCGGATTCGGCTTGGGCATTCGCGCTTACCTGTTTGCGGCGACCACTGACTGGGGCGGGGTAGATCTCTTTGGGCTGGGCTCTGTGCTGATCAGTCTGCTGCCCTTCGTGATCAGTGCAATTGGCCTTACCTGTCTCTAT
>JAHEJH010000007.1 GCA_024638905.1 Luminiphilus sp. | reverse complement strand
TATCAAGGACATGGGTGGGCTGCCCGATGCGTTGTTTGTAGTCGACGTCGATCACGAGCGCATTGCGATTACCGAGGCCAACAAGCTGGGTATCCCGGTTATTGGCATCGTCGATACCAACAGCGATCCAGATGGCGTCGATTATGTGATTCCAGGCAACGACGACGCGATCCGCGCGATCAAGCTGTACGTCACCGCTGTGGCTGATGCGGTGCTCGCGGGTAAAGCGGCAGCGGGAGAAGTGGTATCCGCTGATGAGTTCGTTGAGGTGACCGAAGCGGAGGCAGCACCTGCCGCCGCCCCAGAGGCCACTGAAACAGCAGAGCCGGCGGAGGCAACTGCTGAAGCAGTCGTGCCTGCGGCCGCTGATGACGTTGCTGAAGCCAGCGCAGAGGCAGAACCAGAAACCCCCGCAGAGCCCGAATCGGGAGCCCCCGCAGAGGCCGATGCGGCCGAGAAGCCTGCTTCCTGACACGCTAGTCTGCTTGCGATTATGGGGTTGATGACCCCGGAACCATCAATGATCTTGCCGTCTTCATGGGCGGCTTTATGAGGAAAGAACATGTCTGCGGCATTGGTTAAGGAACTTCGCGAGAGGACTGGATTGGGCTTGATGGAGTGCAAAAAAGCGCTCTCAGAGGCGGGCGGCGATATCGACGCGGCGATTGAGGCACTGCGCAAGTCCAGCGGAATGAAAGCGGCGAAGAAAGCTGGTAGAACCGCGGCTGATGGTGTAGTCGCGATTCAGACCGCTGACGATGGCAGCTTCGCTGCGATGGTCGAGGTTAACAGCGAAACCGACTTCGTCGCGAGAGACGAAAACTTCCTGAATTTCGTTAGCAGCGTCGTGGGCAAGGCGTTTGATCAACGTATTGACGACGTGACGGCACTTGCGGGCGGCGATACTGAAGAGGCCCGTCAGGCACTGGTACAAAAGATTGGTGAGAATATCAGTGTGCGTCGCGTAGCGACCCACGAGGCAGATGGCGGCGTCATTGGCGGTTATGTGCACGGCAATAATCGTATCGCTGTGCTGGTAGCCCTGAAGGGCGGCTCAGAAGAGCTGGCGCGCGACGTGGCCATGCATGTGGCCGCAGTCAACCCCCAAGTCGTCTCACCCGGTGATATGCCTGAGGACCTCGTCGCCAAGGAGCGAGAGATCTACTCTGCACAAGCTCATGACTCGGGTAAGCCGCCGGAAATCGTCGAGAAGATGATTGACGGCCGAATTCGTAAGTTTCTTGCTGAGAACAGCCTGACTGAGCAGGCCTTCGTCAAAGACCCTGACATGACGGTTGGCAAGCTGGTCTCCCAGGCCGGTGCGGAAGTACTCGATTTCACCCGCTTCGAGGTAGGGGAGGGTATCGAAGTCGAGAAAGTGGATTTCGCTTCCGAGGTGGCCGCCCAGCTCGCAAACTGATTCTGGCGCCGCACTCTCGCATTGATCCCGGTGTGCTATCAGGTCGGGATGTCAAGAATCACCAAGGTTTCTGTATCAACAGAGGCCCTACAGTCCGGTAGCATGGTGCGGCACGGATTGAGCAGGCGGAGATAGGGACAGATGGCGGCGGACAAGGTCTACAAGCGCATACTGCTGAAGCTGAGCGGCGAGGCGCTAACCGGTCAGGAAGCCTTCGGTATTGATCCCAAAGTATTGGACCAACTGGCCCTCGAGATCGGGCAGCTGGTGGGCATCGGCGTTCAGGTCGGATTGGTAGTCGGCGGCGGCAATCTTTTCCGCGGTGCGGCTTTGAACGCGGCGGGCCTGGATCGCGTGACAGGTGATCACATGGGTATGTTGGCCACCGTCATGAATGCACTGGCCCTTCGCGATGCCCTCGAGCGGTCCAATATCGCGACGCAAGCTATGTCGTCTATTCCGATGAGTGGTGTGGTAGAGCACTACGATCGGCGCAAAGCGATCCGAGCGCTGTCCAATGGTGACGTCGTTATTTTTGCGGCGGGCACCGGTAACCCTTTTTTCACCACCGATTCTTCGGCCTGTTTGCGCGGCATCGAAGTCAAAGCGGATGTGGTGTTGAAGGCGACCAAGGTCGATGGTGTCTACAGCGCGGACCCGGTCACAGACCCCGATGCGGTGAAATATGACGAGCTGACCTATGACGAGGTGCTCGACAAGAAGCTGGGTGTCATGGATTCGACCGCTATTTGTTTGGTGAGGGATCACGACATGCCGGTGCGGGTATTCGATATGGCGCAGCGGGGCGCACTACTCAGTATTGTTCGGGGCGGGGATGAAGGTACGTTGATTCAGGCCTGATAGCGCATCGCAGTGCGCTACGGTCAAAGAGAAAAACAGCCAGGATTCATCATGATAGAAGACATCAAGCAGGATACCGAAGAACGGATGGGCAAGGCGCTCGAGGCGCTCTCTCACAACTTCAATAAAATCCGCACTGGCCGGGCACACCCCAGTTTGTTGGACAGCATTCGGATCGAGTACTACGGCGCAGAGACGCCGCTTAATCAGTTGGCCAACATCAATATCGAAGACGCCCGGACCCTGAGCGTGGTGGCGTTCGATAAGGGGATTACACCAGATATCGAGCGGGCCATCCTGAAGTCAGATCTGGGGTTGAACCCCGCAACCGCTGGCGATGTGATCCGCATTCCTATGCCGGTGCTGACCGAAGAGACTCGCAAAGGCTATATCAAACAGGCCCGCGCCGAAGCCGAGTCCGCGCGCGTATCGGTGCGCAATGCCCGGCGAGATGGTCTCGGCATGCTGAAGGAGTTACTCAAGGAGAAAGAGATCTCCGAGGACGAGGAACGCCGCGGGCAGGACGTCATTCAAAAGCTGACCGACGACTATGTTGCCAAGGTCGAGTCCGCTTTGGGCGAGAAAGAAACTGACCTCATGGCCATCTGAGTCCTGAGACAAAGCGCCCGTGCAAGCATCGGATATTCAGCCCCGCACCGTACCTCGCCATCTCGCCATCATTATGGACGGGAACAACCGCTGGGCGCGCCGGGAGGGCTACCCGGGCGTGGCAGGGCATCGGGCGGGAGCTGAGGTGGTCCGAGAGATCGTATCGGCCTGCGAGTCCCGGGGTATCCGGTACCTCACCTTGTTTGCGTTCTCCAGCGAAAACTGGGGTCGGTCGAGGGCAGAGGTGCGGGCGCTACTGGCGCTGCTCTCGCGTTACCTGCGCAATGAAGTCGCCAAGTTGGCCTCGGACGGGGTGCGTCTGCGGGTGATTGGAAGACGAGACCGGTTCAGTCCTCGCCTGCAGCGATTGATGGCGAAGGTCGAGGAAACGACGGCAGCAGGGGATCGGGCAACGCTCACGCTTGCGCTTGACTATGGCGGTCGCTGGGATGTGACTCAGGTGACCCAATCCATCGCCCGCGATGTGGCCTCGGGTAAGATGTCGACCGATGACATTAACGAAGACACGATCTCACAGAGACTCGCCACGGCAGAATTGCCCGACCCGGATCTCTGTATCCGCACAGCGGGCGAGACACGTGTCTCCAATTTTCTGCTGTGGCAGTTCGCCTACGCCGAGTTCTGGTTTACCGAAGTCCTGTGGCCCGATTTCGACGAGACCGTATTGGACCTTGCCTTGGCTGATTACGCGGTGCGGGAGCGGCGCTTTGGCGTGCGCCCGCTGTTACATCGCTACTAACGGCGCCCTGGAGAAAAACGGATGCTCCGCCAGAGGGTGATCACAGCACTGGTTCTCGCGGGGGCTCTCATTGCGACCCTATTATTTGCACCTTATCCCGTGCAGGTGATTCTTTTCGCTCTGGTGGCCGCCGCCGGTGGCTGGGAATGGGCGGCCCTGGTGGGTGCGCAGCGAGCGCTTTCCCGAGCGGTCTATGCAGCCATCATTCCGCTACTGTGCGGTGCGCTGTGGATGGGCTTGGCGCTTGATGGCCCCGAAGCGTCACTCCACGCTCGGCCCTGGCTGGCCGCTACCGCGCTCTTGTGGTCTGCCATGCTAGTGGGGCTCAAGTACTACTCCGCTGGCCGCGGCTTGTGGGGTTACGCGTGGGTCCGCGCGGTAATGGGGTGGCTGATGCTCACTGCAACTTGGCTTGCTGTGGCCGTGTGTTTAACACTGATCAACGGGCCTTTTATCATGTTCCTCTTGATACTGACTGTCGCGGCGGCCGACATCGGTGCCTACTTTGCCGGCCGGCGCTTCGGGCAGCATGCACTGGCCGCCGAGATCAGTCCGGCCAAAACCTGGGAGGGTTTTTGGGGGGGCATGCTGTGTGTGGCGCTACTGGCCACCTTGATCTGGCAAAACCTACCCCTGTCACAACTCCACTTGGGTTGGGGCTCACTCATGGTGCTGGGACTGGCCACGGCAGGGGCCTCGGTGGTCGGGGATCTGACTGTGAGCCTACTTAAACGGGAAGTGGGCTTGAAAGATTCCGGGTCGTTGCTGCCGGGCCACGGCGGTCTGTTGGATCGCCTCGATAGTATCTGTGGCGCCGCGCCTGTTTTTGCTCTTGGCCTTTTGTTGATCGGTTACTGATCGATGCGTCGGATAGCGGTATTGGGTGCGACGGGGTCGATAGGGCGGTCTACCCTCGATGTGATTCAGCGACACCCCGATCGCTATCAGGTCACGCTGCTGTCTGCCCACCGCTCGGTGGACGATATGGAGGTGCTGTGCCGAGCCCATCAACCAACGCACGCGGTGATGGGGGACCCGGACGCCGCGGCGGCACTCGCCGAAAGGCTTACAGACCTGTCGGCGGTGACGGTCGAGTCTGGCGCAGCGTTCCTGGATGACTTGGTTGCTGAGCCCAATGTTGACTCCGTTGTCGCCGGGATCGTGGGCTTTGCAGGCCTGCGCCCGACGCTGAGCGCTGCCAGAGCGGGAAAAACAATTCTGCTCGCCAACAAGGAGGCGTTGGTAAGTGCTGGAGGCCTGTTCATGGAGACGGTCCGGCAAGGTGGAGCCACCTTGTTGCCGGTAGACAGTGAGCACAATGCCATGCACCAGTGTTTGCCTGTCGCGTCTGACGGTCGCCCTGATATGGTCGACGTTGAGAAAATCATACTGACGGCGTCAGGAGGACCGTTCCGCGGTCGATCCCGATCGTCTCTGGACGCTGTCACACCCGCGGAGGCCTGCGCCCACCCCAATTGGTCGATGGGCCAGAAGATTTCAGTCGATTCCGCCACGCTGGCGAACAAGGGTCTGGAGTTGGCCGAAGCATGTTGGTTGTTTGATCGAAGCCCGGATGAGATCGAGATTGTGGTGCATCCCCAAAGCATCGTGCACTCGATGATTCGTTATCGCGATGGCTCGGTCTTGGCGCAATTGGGCCAACCGGATATGCGCACGCCCATCGCCTATTGTCTTGCTTGGCCTGAGCGAGTCGATGCGGGCGTGGAGGCACTGGATATCGTTAGCGCGGGGCGTCTGGATTTTGAAGCGCCCGATCTGGAAGCGTTTCCCTGCCTAGCCTTGGCGCAATGGGCGATTAGCCAGCCCGGCGGTATGTGTGTCTTCAGCGCTGCCAATGAAATCGCCGTGGCGGCGTTCCTGTCCGGCGAGATCCGTTTTACGGACATCCACAAAGTGATTGACGCCGCATTGAAAGCGACTGATTTGGCGGAACCTGACAGCCTTGACGCGGTCCAAGCACTTGATCAAAAGGCGCGGGAGGCCGCGCAGGAATCGATAGCGAGTGGGCTCACTCGCTCAGGATCTTAGGACGAAGCGGTGCTCGATACCCTACAAACCATTTTTATCGCGCTGGCAACCTTTGCCATCGTTGTGGCGTTCCATGAATACGGCCATTTCTGGATGGCGCGCCGCGCGGGAGTGAAAGTCTTGCGGTTCTCGATCGGCTTCGGTCGGCCGCTGTTTCGGTGGCAAGGGAAGGACGACACTGAATATGTGATCGCCGCGATTCCTCTGGGGGGTTACGTGCGCATGGCAGATGAGCGCGATGGCGAGATCGCCGAGGCAGATCTGCCCCGCGCGCACAACCGCCAACCGGTGAGCAAGCGCATTGCGATCGCCGCCGCCGGCCCGATAGCCAATTTCCTATTGGCCATTTTGGTGCTATGGGGGCTTTTTCTAAGAGGGGAAGTCGGCATCGTGCCTGAAATAGCCACGGTGGCACCAAACTCGCTTGCCGAGGCAGCGGGACTGCAGGCCGGTCAGGAAATCATAGCGATTGATGGCCGGGAAACGCCGACCGTGGCCACGGTCAATTTCGCCTTGCTCGAGCGGCTTGGGGATTCGGGCACCCTGACATTGGCTACCCGCTATCCGGGGTCAGATATGGTGACCGAGTCTGAAGCGCGCATCAGCCAGTGGCTTAAAGGTGAAGAAGAACCCGATCTTCTCGGGGCGCTCGGCGTGACGATTCGCATGCCGCCAGTCCTCCCCGTGGTGGGCGGGCTGACGGAGAATGGGACCGCCTCGCAGGCCGGCTTTGAGGAGGGCGATCTCATCATCAGTGCAGACGGGGAGGCGATCCCGCTGTGGATGGATTGGGTGACCTATGTTCGCGCCAGACCCGATCAAGCCATCGCTGTGGAGTTCGAGCGGCAGGGCACCCGTCAGAATCTGTCGGTGACGCCGGCAGCCGCTGTCGCAGAGGGAGAGCGTATCGGCGCGGTCGGCATGTCTGTGGCTCTACCCGTGATTCCGGATGCGCAGCAACGTCACTTTGAACGGGGGCCCGCAGAGGCGCTGGTGGCTTCGGTGAAGCGAACCGGTGAGTTGGTGGTGTTTACCTTCAAGTCCATTGGCCGAATGCTTCAGGGACTGATTTCGCCCAGTAATCTCTCGGGGCCCATCACGATTGCCAAAGTCGCGGCTTCGACGGCGGAGGCGGGATGGGTGGCCTGGCTAGGGTTTGTGGCGCTACTCAGCGTATCTTTAGGTGCCCTGAATCTGTTGCCGATACCGGTTTTAGATGGCGGACACCTGGTGTTTTACGGATTTGAAGCGATTTTGGGCAAGCCGTTGCCGGATCGGATTCAGATGGCGGGCTATCAGGTCGGGCTGGTATTGGTGCTAAGCATCATGGTGTTTGCCCTGTATAATGATGTCTCGAAGTTCTGACGGCGCAGGATGACAGGCTGTTTCACAACCACCGACGCTCGCCCGGGCGCTCCAAGCGCGCAATCTGGCGTGTTGCTTAGCGCTGTGCGAACAGGTTTCACAGAAAACACCTTATGCAGCTAACACATCACCATACGCAGCGAGGCACTCGCCTCGGGGCACTTCTTACGCTGCTGGTCACGCTGCTGGCTTCTTTTGGTGGCGGACAGCTGGCGCTGGCTCAGACCGAGCCCTTTGTCATTCAGGATATCCGCGTAGAAGGCCTGCAAAGGATCTCGCCGGGGAGTGTGTTTGCGGCGCTGCCGGTGGGCGTTGGCGATACGGTGGATACCTTTGGCGTGCGCGCAGCGGCCAAGAGTTTGTTTGCCTCGGGCAATTTCGATGACATCTCGATTGCGCGGGACGGCGGCGTGCTGGTGGTGGTCGTGGCGGAGCGTCCCAGCATCAGTGAGATCACCATCGACGGCAACAAGGCCATTGAGACCGAAGCGCTGTTGGATGGACTCAAGGGGGCAGGCCTTTCCGTAGGGCAGGTCTTCCAGCGTTCTACGCTTGAAGGAATGCAACTCGAGCTGCAGCGTCAATATGTGTTGCAGGGCCGATACGACGCCACCATCGACTCCGAGGTCATCGCTGAGCCCCGCAACCGTGTATCGATCGCGATCGATGTGAACGAGGGAACGGTGGCCACGATTCAACATATCAACGTGGTGGGCAATACTATTTTCTCTGACGAGGACCTGATCGATCTGTTCGAGCTCAAGACCGGCGGCTGGTTTTCGTTTTTTACGAGCGATAACAAATATTCCAAAGAAAAGCTGACGTCCGATTTGGAGACGCTGTCTTCATATTATCTGGACCGAGGTTATCTGCAGTTCAATATCGACTCTACGCAGGTGGCGGTCTCTCCCAACAAGGAAGAGGTCTACATCACAGCGAACGTGACTGAGGGCGACAAGTTCACTGTCAGCGAGGTGGGGTTAAGCGGTGACCTGGTATTGCCCGAGGAAGACCTCAATCGTTTCCTTATCGTGCAGCCTGAACAGATCTACTCCCAGCAATTGGTGACCGCCACTGAGGATTACCTGACTCGCCGTCTGGGTAACGAAGGCTACAATTTTGCCAAGGTCACAGGCATGCCCGAGATCGACGAAGAAAACAGCACGGTGGTCATGAAGTTCTTCATCGACCCCGGCAAGCGCACCTACGTTCGACGCATCAATTTCGCGGGCAACATGACCACCATGGATGATGTCATGCGCAGGGAAATGCGTCAGATGGAGTCAGCCCCTGCCTCTTCCGCGGCCATCGAGCAGTCCCGTATCCGACTTGAGCGCCTGGGCTTCTTCAAAACGGCCGCGGTGGAGACCAACGAGGTGCCCGGTTCTGACGACATGATTGATGTCGATTTTGCGGTTGAGGAGCAGTCCTTTGGCTCGATTGGCGGCAGCTTGGGTTATGCGCAGGACGCGGGTCTGATCCTTGGGCTAAATCTTCAGCAGAACAACTTTCTGGGGACCGGTCGACGAGTCGGAGTCTCCCTGAATTCCTCCCGATATCAGGACGTGATCAGCTTCAACTACACCAACCCCTATTTCACGGAAGACGGTGTCAGTCGCGGATTCGGCATCTTTTATCGCAAAACCGACCTCTCCAAGATCAACGTGGCGAGTTACACCACGGATACCTGGGGGGGCAGCATGAACTTTGGCTACCCCATTAGCGAGACGCAGCGGCTGGGTTTCTCGTTGGGGGTTACTGACACCAAGATCACATCGGGTCAGTACGCGGTACAGGAGATTTCGGCCAGTCCACGGCTCGCCCCCGAAATTGAGTACTGGTACTACTCAACGGTGCAGGCCGACGGCACTTACGCCGCCGCCGAAGTGCTAGAACCCATTGACACACTGCCTTTTTCAGCGCTCTCACCGCCAGAGAACGAGGGCTTTTTAGATCTGAACGGGGACAAGTATCTGAACTGGAGCCTCACCGGTAGCTGGTTGCAGTCGACACTTAACCGCGGGCAGTTGGCGACCCGAGGTGCGTCGCAGTCGGTATCGCTGGAAATCGCAGTGCCATTGTCCGATCTGGAGTTTTACAAGCTGAACTACCGCGGTGAGGTTTATTTCCCGCTGTTTGGTGAGTTCACGCTGCACCTGCGCGGCGAGTTGGGCTACGGCGATGGTTATGGCGACACCAGCGAATTGCCCTTCTACGAGCATTTCTTTGCCGGTGGCTTTGGATCAGTCAGGGGCTACGAAGCCAATACGCTCGGCCCTCGCTCAACACCACCCTCGGTCTATACCGCCAACACCGCAGTCACCGCCATTGACGAGAATGGTCGCCCCACTCAATTTGGCGGGCCTGACGGTCGCGGTTATGGCTACACGGTTGATCCCGAGACCGGCAAGATACCGGTCCAGCAGTTCTACAACGAACCAGACCCCTTCGGCGGGAACGTGCTGATTGAGGGCAGCGCCGAAGTGCTGTTCCCCATGCCATTTATCAAAGATCGGAGTTCGCTGAGATCGGCGCTGTTCTTCGATGTAGGCAACGTTTTCAATACAAATTGCCGTGAAAATCAGGTGAATTGTTTTGGTATCGACGCCGGTGAATTACGTTACTCTGTTGGCATTGGCGTAACGTGGCTGTCCGGTTTTGGTCCGCTGACCTTCAGCTTGGCCAAGCCGCTGAATGCCAGCCCAATCGATGAAAGGGAAGTCTTCCAGTTCACGCTGGGACGAGGCTTCTGATGTGAGAAAAAATGGAGAAAGTTCAATGAACGCACGTGTGTGGCTGGCAGGTCTGCTGATGGCCGTTTTGCCATCAATTGTTTTGGCGCAGGGCCGAATTGCCGTCGTCAACCTGGAGCAGGCGATCCTGCAAACCGATGTGGCGCAGCAGCGACTGGAAGAGTTTGAGGCCAATGAAGACTTCGCATCCGACAAGTCACAGTTTGATGGGCTGCGTGCCGAGCTGGATCAACTGGTCAAAGATTTCCAACGCGACCAGGCTGCGATGAGTGAGGAAGATCAGGTCGCGGCCCGACAAAAGATGGCGAGCAAACAGTCTGATCTCGAGTACGTTGCCAAGAAATTGCAAACGCTGCAGACCCAGAATGCGCAACGTGTGATGCAGGAACTGGCGCCCCAGGCACAAGAGGTGTTGCGCGAGATTATCGAGACCGATCAGATTGGCCTACTGCTCCAGCAGCAGGCGGTCATTCACGCCGACCTGGGCTATAACATCACGGCGAAAGTCTCGGACAAGATGAACCAACTGGGCACTGAGTAGGCGCCATGACTACCCTCGGGGAGCTCGCCAAAGTCTTGGAGCTCGAGCTCCGGGGGGATCCAGCGCGTTCCATCGCTAATCTGGCGGCACTAGAGTCCGCTACCGCCGGTGATCTGAGCTTCGTCTCGGAAAAAAAACATCTCCACAAGGTCTCCGATACCAACGCGGGCGCACTCATCTTGCACCCTGATTGGGTCGAGGCATGGTCTGGTTCTGCATTACTGAGCACTACGCCTTATGTCGCTTTTGCCAAAGCGACCCGGATCTTCGATAACCATCCGCCTAGCAGCGGGCAGAGCCATGAGCATGCCTCCGTTGCAGACAGTGCACGCATTGGTGTTGATGTCACCATTGATGCGGGTGCACGCGTAGAGCCGAATGTGGTGCTGGGAGACCGGGTCTGGATTGGCGCGGGCGCTTACATCGGCCACGGCGCAAGTATTGGTGCCGATACGGTGATCAAGCCCGGTGCCGTGATCTGTCACGCTGTGAAAATCGGCCAGCGGTGCATGATTCACCCCAACGCAACAATCGGTGCCGATGGCTTTGGCTATGCGCCCAGCACAGAGGGATGGGTGAAAATCGAACAGCTCGCGACGGTTGTGATTGGCGACGATGTTGAAATCGGATCCAACTCGACGGTCGATCGTGGTGCGCTCGAAGACACGGTGGTGGAAGATGGCGTGATCATCGATAACCTCGTGCAACTTGGGCACGGTGTCCGCGTCGGCCGCCAGACGGTGATCGTCTCGCAAGTGGGTGTCTCGGGCAGCACAAAAATTGGCGCCCGATGTGTGATTGCAGGGCAGGCCGGCTTAGCGGGACATCTCGTGATTGCCGACGACGTGCACATCGGTGGTCAGGGTAGGGTGGCGAGCTCAGTGACCGAAGCGGGGCACTATTCATCCGGTACGCCCATTCAACCGCTCAGATCTTGGCTGAGAAGCGCCTCAAGATTTACTCAATTAGACCAGATGGCAAAACGCATTGCGGAACTGGAGAAAGCCACCGGTCTCGATCAGGAAGAGGATGGCAAGGCGTGACACTCGACATTGAAGAAATTCGCAACCGACTTCCCCACCGATATCCCTTTTTGTTGGTTGACCGGGTGGTGTCGGTAGAGCCGGGTGACCGCATTGAGGCATACAAAAACCTCAGCATCAATGAGCCATTTTTTGACGGCCATTTCCCCGGTAAGCCCGTGTTCCCGGGAGTACTGCTCCTTGAGGCCATGGCTCAGGCGGCCGGTATTCTGGGCTTTGTCACCATGGACAAAACCCCAGCAGACGGCTCGATCTACTACTTCGTGGGGGCCGATAATCTGCGCTTTAAGCGACCCTGCGTGCCAGGGGATCAGGTCATGCTGTACGCCAGTATCGTGAGCGAGAGACGCGGTATCTGGAAGTTTGAGGTCGAGGCTCGGGTCGATGACGAGTTGGCGGCGTCAGGCACCATCCTCTGCGCCAATCGTTGATCCGTGATCCACGAGACCGCCATTGTTGACCCGGGCGCACGCCTCCATGAATCCGTTGAGGTGGGTCCCTGGTCATTGATCGGGCCCAAGGTTGAGATCGGTGAGGGCACCAAGATCGAATCCCATGTGGTTATCAAAGGGCCCACCCGCATTGGCGCGCGAAATCACATTTACCAGTTCTCGACGGTGGGGGAGGCGACACCCGACTTGAAGTATCGGGATGAACCAACCGAACTGCACATCGGTGATGACAATGTGATCAGAGAAAACGTGACCATTCATCGGGGTACCGTCCAGGATCGCTCCCTGACCTCAGTGGGTCATCGCAATCTCATCATGGCTTACGTCCACATTGGCCACGACAGTCTGGTGGGTAACGACACCATTTTAGTGAACAACACGGCGCTGGCCGGTCACGTCGAAATTGGCGATTGGGCGATTCTCTCGGGCTACACGCTGGTGCATCAATTCTGCAAGATCGGGGCGCACAGCTTCAGTGGCATGGGCACCTCAATTGGCAAAGACGTGCCGGCATTCGTCACGGTAGCAGGCAGCCCGGCTGAGGCGAAAACGATCAATGCCGAGGGATTGCGCCGACGCGGTTTCGAGAGCGCTGCGATATCGGAGTTGAGACGGGCGTTCAAAATTCTCTATCGACAAGGTCTGACGCTCGATGCTGCCCTGGAACGACTCGAAAGCATGGTAGCCGAGACCCCCAGTATCCAGATTCTGATCGACTCACTGAAACAATCCCAACGGGGCATTGTTCGTTAGTGTCACAAGAGTCGCTGCGCCTCGGTCTGTGCGCGGGTGAAGCGTCTGGCGATCTACTCGCAGGCTCGATCTTGCGGGCCTGGCAGCAACGCGGCACTTCACTCGACATCACAGGTATCGGCGGCGACCAGATGCAGTCACAGGGTCTTGAGTCACTCTGCGTCATAGATCGGTTGGCGGTGATGGGCCTGGTAGAGCCGTTAAAAAGGTTGCCGGAACTGCTGGGTATTCGCCGGAGACTCATCGCGCAGCAGCAGCGCGTGACGCCAGACCTCTTTGTCGGCGTCGATAGCCCCGATTTCAATCTGCCGATAGAGCGCCGCCTGCGCGCGTCGGGGATTCCCACTGCTCATCTGGTCAGTCCATCTGTATGGGCTTGGCGACGGGGTCGACTCCGAAGCATCCGGGAGTCGGTCGATCGCATGCTGTGCTTGTTGCCCTTCGAGGTGGATATCTATAGAGAAGCCGGCATTGACGCGATGTGTGTGGGCCACCCGTTGGTGGATGAGCTCCAGCAGTTACCCGCAGCAGAAGAGCTGCGCGTCGCTATGGGACTCCCGTCCAACAAAACCTTGCTGGCCGTGCTGCCGGGCAGTCGGGAGGGGGAGGTGCGGCATTTGATGCCCGTCTTTGCTGACGCCATGCAGTTGCTACAGGCGCGACATACCAACCTGCACTTTGTGATTCCGGCAGCCAATGCCGCGCGACACAACCAGATTGAGTCAGTGCTTCAGTCGAAGTCGCTATCGGTGAGCCTGATTCGCGGTCAGGGGCGTGAGGTCATGCGATGTAGCGATGCGATCATGATCGCCTCTGGCACCGCGACACTCGAAGCGATGCTGTTGCGCAAACCAATGGTCATTAGTTACCGCATGGCATCGCTGTCTTGGGGCATCCTGTCGCGCCTAGTGAAGACTCCGCATGTTGGTTTGCCCAACGTGTTGGCCGGAGAAGAGATTGTCCCGGAGCTCCTGCAGCACCATGCCACTGCCTCGCGGCTTGCCGACGCAGTTTCGGGACTCTTGGAGGGTGATGGGGCGAGGCAGGTAGGACGATTCGACGAATTGGCTGGGCTGATCGGCGGCAACTTTGCCGAGCGCAGTATCGATGCGCTGTTGCCGTTGGTTAAGGAGTGATGACATCCGCTGATCTCTTTGAAGGTATAGCGGGTCACCTCGTAGCGGGTGTCGATGAGGTGGGTCGAGGGCCACTGGCTGGCGATGTTGTGGCGGCAGCCGTGATTCTGGCGGAATCACACCCCGATGGCGTCACAGACTCCAAAATGCTGACCCCAGAGCGACGCGAAGTATTGGCTGAGCGTATTCGGGACGAGGCAGTCAGCTGGGCGCTCGGACGCGCCACCGTGGCGGAGATTGATGAGCTGAATATCTTGCAGGCGTCACTGTTGGCAATGCGTCGGGCGGTCGAGGCGCTGCCGATACAACCGTCACTGGTGCTGGTAGACGGTAATCGCTTGCCCAAGTGGCCCTATGAGGCGCGTGCCATCGTCAAAGGCGACTTGACCGAACCCAGCATTGGTGCGGCATCTATCCTGGCTAAAGTGCAGCGTGACGGCGAGATGATGGCGCTGAATCAGCAGTACCCCGGATACGGATTCGATCGTCACAAAGGCTACCCCACGAAGGTCCATTTGGCAGCGCTTGAACAGCTGGGTGTGTGTCCCGCACACAGAAAAAGCTTTGGCCCCGTCAGACGCTTGCTGGCGGACCCCCAGGTGGGATAGCGTTCAGGCATGACCTCGTTTGTTCACCTCCGGCTCCATAGCGAATATTCCCTGATTGACGGTTTGCTCCGCATTCGTCCCACGCTGGATCGAGTTGCAGAGCTAGATATGCCGGCGGTGGCGATTACCGATCACCACAACTTCTTTGGCTTGGTAAAGGCCTACAAGGCGGCTGAGAGTCTGGGGGTGAAACTCATTGTCGGGGCAGACTTGCATGTCCTAGATCCTCATGATGAGGATCGGCACCATGAGCTTTGTCTCCTCGCTCAGAACGAGACGGGTTATCGCAATCTGATGCTGCTGCTGTCACGTTCATACCAGCAAGGGCAATACTTGGGCCGGCCGAGGGTGGGCCGGGCATGGATTCGGGAATACGCCGAGGGTCTCATCGCTCTGTCGGGTGGTCGGCAGGGGGATATTGGTCAAGCATTGTTGAATGGCCGCGAGGCTGATGCATGCGCCGCGCTGCATGACTGGCAGGCCTGCTTCCCAGATCGATTCTATTTGGAGTTACAGCGAACAGGCCGAACAGGCGAAGAAGACTATCTCCACGCGGCCGTGGCGCTGGCGGCCGAGCATCACTGCCCGGTGGTAGCAACCAATGACGTGCGTTTCCTAGAGGCGGGGGAGTTTGAAGCCCACGAGGCCCGGGTCTGCATCGGTGATGGGCGGACGTTGGATGATCCGCGACGAATACGCGCTTATTCGGATCAACAGTACCTTCGCTCTGCCGAGGAAATGGCGGAGTTGTTCTCTGATATCCCTGAAGCACTCGATAATTCAGTCGAAATTGCCAGACGATGTACGGTGTCTCTGACGCTGGGCCAGCCTTTTCTACCAAACTATCCGGTACCCAAGGAAGAGACGATCGAGGCGTTTCTGGGTCGATTATCTCATGAGGGGTTGCAGCGGCGGTTTCCTGAATGGAACGAACAGCAGTTGGAACCCTATCGTCAGCGTCTTGAGTTTGAGCTTAATACCATCAACCAGATGGGCTTCCCCGGTTATTTCCTCGTGGTCATGGACTTTATTCGCTGGGCCAAGGAGCAGGATATTCCGGTTGGCCCTGGCAGAGGCTCGGGTGCAGGGTCTTTGGTGGCCTATGCACTGGAGATCACCGACCTCGATCCGATCGAATACGACCTGCTGTTTGAGCGCTTTCTAAATCCGGAGCGGGTCTCGATGCCTGACTTCGACGTGGATTTCTGCATGGAGCGCCGCGATGAAGTCATTGAGTATGTGGCGCAAACCTATGGCCGCCAGGCGGTGTCGCAGATCATTACCTTCGGCACCATGGCCGCCAAAGCGGTGGTGCGCGATGTGGCGCGGGTACAGGGTAAGCCCTACGGCCTCGCGGACCGTATGTCCAAACTGATCCCCTTTGAAGTGGGCATGACCCTGTCGAAGGCATTGGAGCAGGAGGAGCAGCTGGTGCAGCTCCTTGAAGAGGACAGCTCGGCGCAGGAAATCTGGGATATGGCGGTGCAGCTCGAGGGCGTGACGCGTAATGCGGGCAAACACGCCGGCGGTGTGGTCATTGCGCCGAGTGAGCTGACCGACTTCTCGCCCATTTACTGCGACGAAGACGGTGGCGGTGTCGTCACCCAGTATGACAAGAACGATGTTGAAGAAGCAGGCTTGGTGAAGTTCGATTTTCTGGGCCTGCGCACGCTGACGATTATTCAGTGGGCGATCCAGATGATCGATGCGCGGGGAGAGACGGCGCTAGATATTGATCGCCTGCCCCTTAATGACCCCGATGTCTTTCGCATGCTGCAAAGTGGTGACACCACGGCGGTGTTCCAGCTTGAAAGTCGCGGCATGAAGGAGCTGATCAAAAATCTGCGTCCCGACTGTTTCGAGGACATCATTGCATTGGTGGCCTTGTTTCGACCCGGACCTCTTCAGTCAGGTATGGTCGAGAACTTTATCGATCGCAAGCACGGCCGCGAGCAGCTGGCCTATCCTGACGCTCAGTATCAGCACGAATGGCTCAAACCCATCCTAGAGCCTACCTACGGCGTCATTCTGTATCAGGAGCAGGTGATGCAGATTGCGCAGGTGCTAGCGGGCTACACGCTGGGTGGTGCCGATCTGCTTCGCCGGGCGATGGGTAAGAAAAAACCTGAGGAGATGGCCAAGCAGCGCAGCGTCTTTGAGGAGGGTGCGGCGGCACAGGGTATCGATCCCACTTTGGCCATAAAAATCTTTGATCTGGTCGAAAAATTTGCTGGCTACGGCTTTAATAAATCTCACTCAGCTGCCTATGCGCTGGTGTCTTATCAAACGGCCTGGCTTAAAACCCATCACCCTGCTGAATTCATGGCCGCGGTGATGAGCTCCGAGATCGACAATACCGACAAGCTTTTAACCTTCCGGGATGAGGCTAGACGAATGGGTCTCACGGTCCAGGCGCCGTCAATTCAGTCTGGGCAATACGCTTTCTCGGTCGATGATGAGGGGCAGATCCGCTACGGACTGGGCGCGATAAAAGGGCTGGGAGAGGGCCCCATCAGCTCACTGCTAGCGGCGCGGAGTGACGGACCGTTTACCAGTTTGTTCGATCTGTGCGCGCGGACGGACCCACGAAAAGTGAATCGTCGGGCACTGGAGGCGCTGATAAAGAGTGGCGCGCTCGATGAATTGGGAGTGGAGCGTTGGGTACTGCTGGCGGCGCTGGATGACGCCATTAAAGGTGCCGAGCAGGTGGCCAGCAACACGGCTGCGGGTATTGATGACTTGTTCGGCGAGGTGATGGCAACCAGTGATGACGCAGATGACCCCTACCATGAGCACAGAGGCGCTCGGGCATGGTCTTTGACGGAGTTGTTGAACGCTGAGAAAGAAAGTCTCGGCAGTTTCCTTAGCGGGCATCCCATGGAGGCCTACGAAGCCGAGGTGCGGAAGTTCGCTCCGCGTCGTATCCGCGAACTGCAGGCCAACAACCAAGCGGTGGTGGCTGGACTGATTCTCGATATCCGCACGATCAAAACCCAGCGGGGGCCGATGGCGGTGCTGACACTGGATGATGGCTCAGGGCAGATCGAAGCCACGGTCTACAACGATGTGTTTACGGAACACAGGGATCTCTTGCAGAAGGATCGCATCGTCTTGCTCGATGGCAGGCTGCAGGTGGATGACTTCAATGGCGGTCTCGCGATGCGCACTAAGTCAGTTAGATCGCTGGAACAGGCCCGCAAAGCGAGAGTGTCGCAACTGCGCCTCAGGGTTCCCAGTCATCGAGTCGACGAGCGTTTTAATACCTTGCTAGCCAACACGCTTCGCTCTGCAGTTGGCGGGCAGTGCCCCGTGGTAATGGAATATGTGCAGCCGAAAGGATCCGTAGCCGTGCGTCTGGGTGGCGCCTGGCAGGTGCATCCGAGCGATGCGTTACTGGACGAGCTGCGTATTGCGGTGGGTAATGACGCGGTGGATTGGGTGTATGAGGCGTAATGGCGTACTGCTTCTCCTGATGTTGGTGGCGGCTTGCGGAGAAGCACCGCCGCCCTGCAGTTCATCCGGCAACTCAGGCTCAGCGCCCAGCGCGGGTTGTCTGGTCTGGGATGCGCGGGGTGCACTGCTGGTCAAAGATTGGTCTGATGAATGGGCGCTGCCCGGCGGCAGTGTTAACGCGTCAGAATCGTCGCGATGTGGTGCGGAGCGAGAAGTGTTTGAAGAAACGGGGTTGGCCGCTCGCGCTGGCGATTTAGCTATCGTTTTTGATAATGGCTTCCATCTGTATTGGTGCGCAGTGCCCGCCTCGGCGGAGCCGCGCATTCACCGCCTGCTGGAAGTGGCAGACGTCACTTGGTGGAAGTTGGAGGCGTTACCCGATGGCACTTGGCGATATCCCGGGCAAGGAGCGATGATCCGTGAGCTGATTTTGGCGCGCTCGGTGGCGCCGACTGAGTAATGGTGGTGAGCGATTTGCGCCACAATGAGAGGAGATGAAACCCAATATGAGTCAAGAATCGATTGAAGCGGCCGTTTTACGACGACTGTTATCACACCTCGACGGTCGCAAAGACGTCCAGAACATAGACCTCATGAACCTGGCCGGCTTTTGCCGAAATTGCCTGTCTAAGTGGTACGCAGAAGCCGCTGGAGAGCAGGGAGTGACGTTGGATAAAGAGGCAGCCCGCGAGATCGTGTACGGCATGCCGTATGACCAGTGGAAGGCGCAGTATCAGACAGAGGCGACGCCCGAACAGGCAGCCCAATTTGCTGCCCAGCAGTCGGACTCAGCTGGACAGTGACGCCAACACGTCGCTGACCGAGACGACGTCAGCATACTTAGCATTGAGGTCATAAAGGTTGGCCTCATGGGCCTGCTCATCCCGATCACCACAAGCCTCCTTTGGCACCAAGACGCGGTAGTTATTCTGTAATCCATCCACTGCGGTAGCGCGCACACAGCCGCTGGTGGTGAGACCTGTGACCACCACAGAGTCCACGCTATTTGCTTTCAGCCAGACATCCAGCTCGGTGCCGTGAAAGCCGCTGGCATGGCGTTTCTCCAACTGGAGATCTGACGGGGCGATGGGTAACCGCGGATCAAATTTGACCCATTCTGAGTCAGGGGTCAGGAGGTTGAGTGCGGGAACCCTCGCTCGAAACACCGAAGCTTGTTCCTCGTTGTGATAGACCACTGTGGTCAGGGCAACGGGCAGATCTGCCTGATGAAAGGCATTCATCAGTTCGATATTGGCCGCCACGACGGCGTCTGCCTCTGAACCCAGCGGGCAGGCCGGATCGGTAAACCCCACCACCACGTCCACAATAATCAATGCGGGTTTTTGGCCCATCCCGCCGTCGATTCTGTCCAATGCGTTTCGGTCTGACATGACTGGCGTCCAGCTCACCGTACTCGGTACTATCTCTATCATGAGCCATCTGAAACACCAGTGCCAGATGCAGCGTCACTGTCATTGCGTGAGACGCTCGCCTGATGAGTGATGAGCAGCCAATATCGGTTGATGTCAGTGCATTGATCGATGCCGACTGGCCTGAATGGCGGTCGGCGCTCGAGGATATCCGACGCGAATATGGTGACGAGGGCGTGCGGGCGCTACTCAGGCGGCTACAGGAGTACAGCATCGATCAGGGTGTGACACTCTCTGACGCGTTACTGAACACGCCTTACATCAACACGCTTTCTCCCGAAGAGCAGCCGCCGTATCCCGGAGACCTCGAGCTTGAGAAGCGCATCGAAAATATCATTCGCTGGAACGCGGCCGCCATGATTCTTCGGGCTCAGGACGAAGGTGCCGGTTTGGGTGGGCACATTGCGACTTATGCCTCTGCCGCCACCGCCATGGAGACGGCCTTTCATCACGTTTTCAGCGCCGAAGGCCGGGGCGACCTCGTCCTCCCCCAGCCGCACGCCGCGCCGGGTATCTATGCCAGAGCCTATCTGGAAGGACGACTGACCGAGCAGCAACTCCGTAACTTCCGACGGGAGCTGGGTGAGGGAGGGGGTTTGCCTTCCTACCCGCACCCTCGCTCTATGCCGGAATTCTGGCAGGTGCCCAACG
>JAHEJH010000252.1 GCA_024638905.1 Luminiphilus sp. | reverse complement strand
CACGCGGGCCGACTTTTTATAGGCCTTGTTCCAGTCGTTGTTCAGCTGATTCATCGCAAACAGCACTCTGCGATGCACGGGCTTCAAGCCGTCTCGGACATCCGGCAAGGCGCGACCCACGATCACGCTCATGGCGTAATCCATGTACGACTGTTTCAGCTCATCTTCGATGTTGACGGGGAGGATTTCCCGCGCCATTTCCTGCGGATTTTCTGCCATGCGGGCTACTTAACTCGGGCCTCGTAATTGGGCCGTTAAGGGCCCGGATACGTAAAGTGCGAGTGTACCAAACAACCCCGCCTCAAGCGAGTTTTTAGCGCCTAAAACAGGCGGTTTTGAGGCCCCGGCCCCTGTATAATCGGTGGCCCGCATGAGGAGTCTCCATGCCCGATTTTGACACGGTCCTGCACCCCGATTTTCTGGTGCCGATGATGCCTCGCCGACAGGTCCTGACGGGTCACAGCGTGGCCGTTCGCGCAGGACACATTACCGCGATTTTGCCCACCCCGGACGCGAAGGCCGCCGACGCCAGAGAGCACATTGAACTGCCCGGATGCGCTCTCATGCCGGGGCTCGTCAATCTGCATTGCCATGCCGCCATGTCTTTGCTGAGAGGCTACGCCGACGATCTGTCACTGATGACCTGGTTACAGCGCTATATCTGGCCGACCGAGAGCCATTTCATCAGTCCGGATTTTGTGCGCGACGGCTCGGAGCTGGCGATTGCCGATCTATTGATGGGCGGCACCACCACACTGGCCGATCAGTATTTTTTCCCCGAGGTCACCGCCGAGGCGGTCGATCGCAGCGGTCTGCGCGCCCTGCTCACCTTTCCGGTGATCGATGTCGAAACCGCATGGGCGCGAGACGCTGAATCCTGCATCAATCGAGGCCTAGCCTTGCGCGACCAGTACCGCGATCACGATCGCATCGATGTCGGCTTCGGACCGCACTCTACTTATATGGTGAGTGAGGGAACCCTTAGCAGAGTAGCGATGCTGGCCGAGGAGCTCGACGCCCCCATACAGATCCACCTGCACGAGACGCGCGAAGAGGTGCTGGCCTCAGTGGAGCGCTCAGGTGTTCGCCCGATCGATTTCCTCGAGCAGGTCGGACTGCTCGGCCCGCGCACCCAATGTGTGCACATGACAGCGCTGGGTGAGCAAGATATTGAGACCGTGGCCACTCACGGCGCGCACGTGGTGCACTGTCCGCGCTCAAACCTCAAGTTAGGCTCCGGTATTTGTCCAGTCCAGAAGCTCCTCGATCGCGGCATCAATGTGGCCTTGGGTACCGATGGCGCTGCCAGCAATAACCGCTTAAACATGCTGGGCGAACTGCAGACCGCGTCGTTGATTGGCAAGAGTCAGCACGGCGACCCGAAGGCGGTCGACGCCTGGACCGCACTGGAGATGGCGACGTTACACGGCGCGGCGGCATTGGGACTGCTGGACCAACTGGGCAGTGTTGAAGTGGGCAAAGCCGCTGACCTGATCGCACTGGACCTGTCCGGCCTGCAATACCTGCCGCGGCACGATCTCGCCTCGAGCCTGGTATACGCCACCAGTGGCAACGAGGTGCAGTGGAGCTGGGTGGCAGGAAAACCCCTGGTTCGCGCGGGCGTACTGCAAACACTCGACTACACTGACCTCGTCGCAAGAGCGGGTCGTTGGTCCGAGCAGCTCGGCGCTTTCCGCCAAACACTGGAGTCCTAACACGATGCACCTAGATGACAACGTCGATCGAGATGAAATCGCCAAATTCGAGAAGCTGGCGTCCCGTTGGTGGGACCCCAATAGCGAATTCAAACCGCTCCACGACATTAATCCGTTACGCGCTGGCTGGATTGACCAGCACGCCGACGTCAAAGGCAAAAACGTATTGGATGTGGGCTGCGGCGGCGGGCTCCTCTGCGAGGCAATGGCACACCGCGGGGCCACCGTGACGGGCATCGATATGGGTGAGGCACCGTTAGCCGTGGCGCGACTCCATCAACTGGAGAGCGGTGTTGAGGTCAACTATCGGCAGAGCACCGCCGAGGCGATGGCAGCTGAGCAGCAAGGCACCTTCGAGGTGGTCACCTGTCTCGAAATGCTGGAGCATGTGCCCGACCCCTCGACCGTGATTCAAGCCTGCGCCGACCTGTGCCAGCCCGGTGGCGATCTATTCTTCTCCACCATCAACCGCAACCCCAAGTCATTCCTTTTCGCCATTGTGGGCGCTGAGTACATTTTGAACCTGCTGCCCCGTGGCACCCACGAATACGACAAATTGATCAAGCCATCAGAGCTGGCGCGCTGGATCCGTGAGGCCGGGCTCGATATGCAGGAAATGATGGGTATGACCTACAACCCGCTTACCAAGCGTTACCGACTGACGCCGGGTGATGTGTCGGTCAACTACCTAATTCGGGCAAAAAAACCGTGACATCACCCACAGTGAGCGCGGTATTGTTTGACCTCGACGGTACCCTGATCGACACCGCTCCCGAATTTATTCAGATTGGCCTGCAGCTCCGTGCTGAGGCGGGTCTGGCACCGATCGATCCCGAGACTATCTGGCATAGCGTGTCCAATGGTGCTATCGGCATGGTGCAGGCTGCACTTGAGATGTCTGCCGACGATCAGGCTTTCGAGCACTGGCGGCAGCGATTTCTGACCTTGTACGAGACCGGTCTGGGCAATCTCAGCCACCCTTACCCCTCGCTGCCGGAACTGGTTGCCGATCTGCACAAAGCCGGGATCGCCTGGGGTGTTGTCACCAACAAACTGTCGCGATTTGCGCTCCCGCTGATGAACAAAATGTCGTTTGATCCCGCAGCGGGTGCCATCGTGACGCCGGATCACGTCGAGCTGCCCAAACCTGACCCGGAATCGATTTTGCTCGCCTGCGAACAGTTAGCCTGCGAGCCCACCGAAACCCTGTTTATTGGAGATCACCTGAGGGACATTGAAGCGGGTCGGGGCGCGGGATGCTTCACCATCGCAGCGGCCTACGGCTATCTGGCGCCCCAAGAGGTTGCAACCAACTGGCAGGCCGACGCTGTGGCTGAAAACAGTCGCGAACTGGCCGAGATGATCTCGGGGATGGTGTGATGAGTTTTGTACCCGACGGCTGGCAAGCTTCCAGCAGCGAGCTGACCGGTAAAACGGTATTGATTACGGGTGCCAGCCGCGGCATCGGCGAGGCCGTCGCGCTCAGTTGCGCACATCATGGCGCCGAGGTGCTGCTGCTGGGCCGTGACGAAGCGGCATTGGCCCGAGTGTATGACCAGATTACCGATCTGGGGTGCCCAAAGCCCGGCATCATTCCGTTGGACCTCAACACCCGCGACCCGTCACTCTATAGCGCACTGGCAGATGAACTCTCCGCGGCAAATGTAGTGCTTGACGGTCTGGTGCACAACGCCAGCGTGCTCGGTGAGCGTCGCGCGTTGGCACAAACCTCACCGTCGAGCTGGGACGAGGTCTTGCAGGTCAACATGACCTCTGTGTTTCTGCTCACGCGCGCACTGATGCCACTGCTCGAGGCAGCCTCGGCCGCCTCGGTTGTGCTCACAAGCTCTGGGGTGGGGCGAAGAGGCAAAGCCTATTGGGGTGCCTACGCGGTGTCGAAATTTGCCACCGAAGGCTACATGCAGGTGCTCGCCGATGAATTGGGCGCGACCAGCTCCGTTCGCGTAAACAGCTTGAACCCGGGAGCGGTCAACACGGGTATGCGCAGAGCGGCCTACCCCGGAGAACCCCCGGATACCAACCCGATGCCCGACGCGCTGACTGACCGGTGGCTTTATCTGCTGAGCGATGCCAGTCGTGAGCTCAACGGACAGGCTTTAAGCGCGCAGAGCTGAAGCGCTCACTCACCGCGTCGGCTCCGACGTCCCGCCACCCGCTGTCCTTTCTTGGCGAACCGCTGTCGACGCTCCAGG
>JAHEJH010000245.1 GCA_024638905.1 Luminiphilus sp. | reverse complement strand
AACTCCGGCAGGCCACGCCCGCGGGAGGCAAAGCGCCCGAAACCACCCGGGGTCGTGTTCACCACCTGATCCATCGCGGGGCGCGTAAACAAACTGCCACCCGGCTTGTCGAGGTGCCCGGTTGCCACGTTAATCACCTGAATCGCCCACTGGCAGAGTGCGCCATAGGCCTGCGTGCTGACCCCCATCCTGCCGTAGCAAATGCCGGCCTCCGCCTGCGCCAGTTCATGCGCGATACGCTCGATATCTCCGGCTGCGATACCGGTCAGCGCAGCAGCCCAGTCTGGGCTCAACCCACTCACCGCGCCCGCCACCTCATCTAACCCGTCGGTAAAGGCGGCCAGTGGTCCCGGTGCGACCAGGTCATCGCGAAACAACACATGAATCATCGCCAGCAGAAACGCCGCGTCGGTACCCGGTCGAATGAACAAATGCTCGCTCGCCAATTCGGCAGTCTCGGTGCGGCGTGGATCGACGACGACCAGCTTGCCACCCCGGCTTTTCAGATCCTTCAGTCGCTGACGCACATCGGGCACCGTCCAGATACTGCCATTAGACGCCAGGGGATTGGCACCCAACATCAGGAAGTAGTGGGTGCGGTCCACATCGGGGATCGGGTGCAGAAGCATGTGTCCGAAACACCACAGCGACACCAGGTGATGCGGCAGCTGGTCAACCGAGGTCGCGGAAAAACGATTGCGTGTGCGGATATGCCGAAACAGGTTCCGTTGATGCGTCAGCATGCCGTAATTGTGGACCGAGGGATTACCAAAGTAGGCGCCGATGGCATCGACCCCCTGCTTTTCGATCGTCGAGGCCAACGCATTAGCGGCTAGATCCAGCGCCTCTGACCACTCGATCTCCACGTGCTGGTACTCTCCGGGTGCCGTGCGGATCCGTTTCATTGGCTTGCGCAGGCGGTCCGGATCCTCGTGAATATCCTGGAGTGCGACTGCTTTGGGGCAAACATGACCGCGGCTCAGAGGGTCGTCCTTATCACCGCGAATATCGGTGACCTTGTCGCCTTCAGTTCGAATCACCAGTCCACACATGGCCTCGCACAAATGGCAGACCCGGTGATGGGTCCGGGTGCTTGTGTCGCTCATAGAGTACTCACTTTAAGGTTGCTGCCGAGGGAGGTCAGGGACTGTCCGGATAGGCCGCCGGCCTGCCCTCCATTTGAGACATGACAGCCTCGATCTGGTTGGGCTTGCCGATGATCTCGGTCTGCTCCGCTGACTCGGCCAGCAGCAGCGCTTCATCCGTGCTGGTTGCCAACGCATTGGAGAGACGCTTCGCGGCGCGAATGGCTTGGGGGTTTTTGCCTGCAATTTCCTCTGCCAGCGACATGGCCCGAGCAAGGGGTTCATCGGCGGTTTCCGTGGCAAAGCCCAACTCGCAAGCCTCCGCACCGCTGAACTCGGCATTGGTGTAAACCAGCTTTCGCAATACATCGTCGCGCACATTGCCCCGCCACAGCGGATAACCGGCCATGTCGGGCACAAGGCCCCAGCGCATCTCCATCACCGCGCAGCGCGTCTCCGGGTGGATGATTTTGATGTCGGCGCCGGAAAGGATATTCAGCCCGCCCCCTATCGCGACGCCATGGGCCGCTGCGATCACCGGAACAGGCAGCGTTCGCCAACCCCAGGCGATCTGCTGTGGCACGTTGGCCATCCCATGAGTCCGGGGCATCAGATCCATGGGCTCGCTGTCGTCACTAAAATTTGAGAGATCCAACCCGGCGCAGAAGCCACGGCCCTCGCCAGACACCACCACGGCGCGAAGATCAGGCATAGCGCTCAGCTCATCAATCGCGGCGCAGATGGCCTCGAACATCGCCGGGTCCAGCGCATTCATTTTGTCGGCGCGCGTCAGCATCACATGGGCTATGTGTGACGAGACAGTTATGGCAACTCGATCAGACATCCTTCACTCCGTGTTATGGAAACTGGGTCATGGAACCTGGGCCGCCGATAGACCAGTTGATCACTGGTGAATCAGGCGTATACCAGCGTCGTGGAGTATAGCGGCTGCATGGCACGGCCGCCCAGCGCTCACCGGCTCGAACCGCTGCCCTTTTTCATTGTGATCCGTCGTTTGGCGGATCTAGCGAGAGAGTAATGCGAGGGGATCCGTCACCTCCGGCAGCGCGGGCGTGACTGACTCCACGAAAAAGCGGTGCCACAACGCAAATTGCAATAGAGTCATCAGCTGTCTTCCCGCACGCTGCGACCTGCGCTGCTCGGCGAGCAGGGCCTCCACTCCAGCGGGCTTGAACCATTCCCGTATCGCCTCGTTACCGGTGAGCATACGCCCCAACACCTCGAGGCGATCTCCACGCCACCAATCATTGACCGGCACGTAGAAGCCGCGTTTCTTTGCGGCAAAATGTTCCGCGGGCATAAAGCCACTTGCCCAGTTTTTTAATATCTTTTTCCCCTCGCGACGATCACACTTCAGTGCATCTGCGGCAGCCAACCCCCAAGAAACTACCCGGCGGTCTACAAAGGGCATTCTCCCCTCCACGCCGTGCGCCATCAGCATCCGATCGGCCTTGACCAACAGGTTATCCGGCAGGGCGTGCTGGAGATCCAACGCCTGCATCTTCTGCAACGGCGTCCAGGCAGCGGGGTACGACTGCCAACTCTCTATCAGGTCGCCTCGCCAGGCTCGGCCAACCCGCATCAATTTGTCGCCAAGGAGCTGTCGCACTCTGCCACCCCGGAGATCTCCCCGTGAACGAAAGCCGCCCGTACCCGGGAACGCGATACTTTTAAACAAACGCTCTACCGCCCCGGTGCGATAGCGGCCATAGCCGGCAAAACTCTCATCGCCGCCCTCGCCCGAGAACACCACTTTCATCGACTGACTGGCCTCTTCGGCCAGCAGCAGCGTCGGCAGACTCGCAGGGTCGCGCATCAGATCATCTGCCGCCCAGACGACCTGTGGGAGTCGCGACAACATGTCATCCGCCCCGGGCGTGATTACCCGATGATGGGTACCAAAATGAGTCGCCAAGCGGGTCGCGACGTCCAGCTCATCACCCACCGATGAGTCGGGGAAACCCAGTGAAAAAGTGTGGATGTCCTGCATGCCGTAACGACGCATCAAACCCAGCAGGATCGTTGAGTCGACGCCGCCGGACAGAAACAATCCGATGGGCACGTCGGATCTCTGGTGCTGGGTGAAGACCGTCTCCATTAAGTCATCGAGCGCGGATACCGGGTCTGACTCACTCAGCCCCTCGACCTGCTCCGCTCGCCAGTGGCGCCATTGCTTTACACAAAGGCCATGACGAATCATCACGGCCTCGCCTGCCAAGACGCGCTTGATCCCTTCAAATGGCGTGTTGTCAGAGAGTGGGTGTTGCGCCTCAATGTATTGGCGTATGGCGATTGGATTAAGACCCGGGGTTGAAGGCAACAGCGCCAGCAGGGCCTTCAACTCTGAGGCGAAGCGCACGCCATCTGCCGATTCAGTCCAGTAAAGCGGCTTCATGCCCAGCGGGTCCCGCGCGAGCAACACTTCGCCCTGCTGTATATCCTGCAGTGCGAAGGCATACATGCCCTCAATGCGCTGCAGCACATCCCGGCCCCAAAGCGCGTAGCCCTGCAGAATCACCTCACAATCCGAGCCCGTGAGGAACTGGGCGCCAAGCGCCGAGAGCTCCTGCCGAAGCTCTAAGTGATTGTAGATTTCACCGTTAGCGATAAGCACGTAGCGGCCGCAGGGTGAGCGCAACGGCTGGGCCCCGCCCTCAAGATCGATAATCGACAGCCGCGTGTGACCAAGCGCCACCTGCCCTTCGATCGATTCGCCCTGGCCATCCGGTCCACGGTGCTGAAGCGCCGCCATGGCGAGGGGAAGCCGCTCAGTCTGCAGCCGTCCACTCGCGGCAAATCCTACGATCCCGCACATTTAAAAAGAACTCCCCGGATACTGGCTGCTGAACACCGA
>JAHEJH010000005.1 GCA_024638905.1 Luminiphilus sp. | reverse complement strand
GCATCAATAAAGTTATTCTGGTTGGTAACCTCGGCAATGACCCGGAGCACCGGGTGCTGCCGTCGGGCGGCGGTGTGACCAATATCAGTCTTGCCACCTCGGAAAGCTGGCGTGACAAGAATACGGGTGATCAGCAGGAGCGCACCGAGTGGCATCGTGTGGTGTTTTTTAACCGGCTGTCCGAGATTGCCGCGGAATACCTCCGCAAAGGCTCCAAGGTTTATGTGGAAGGCTCTCTGCGTACCCGCAAGTGGCAGGACCAGTCCGGGCAGGACCGCTACACGACCGAGATCGTAGCCCAAGAGATGCAGATGCTCGACAGTCGCAATATGGCGTCTGATGGGGGCGGCTATCAAAGCGCGCCCGCGGCCAGTGCGCCGGCGGCTGCGGCGGCAGATCCCGCGCCCATTGATTTCCCGGAAGACGACATTCCCTTCTGACGGGCGCTCGCAGTGCAACCGGCGCCCCCACGACCTGACTGACCATGCGTATTCTGGTTCTGGGCCTCGACTCTCCGTTGGGCTACGCCCTGCGTTCTTTTGCCACGCCTCTGATGCGCCACGAGATTGTGGGCGTCGACATGGATACCACGCGCTGGCGGCGTGAGAGGCAGGTCAAGAAACTGATCCGCCGTGACCCGATTGACCTGATCCTCGACGCAAGGCTGGTGACTCAGATCGACGGCGTCGACCCCGTGGGCCAGCCGGATATTGAGCGCACCCGCTGGTTGGCGGAGTTGGCGGCGAAAGATGGCGTGAGCTACCTATACCTATCCAGCGCGCGGGTGTTCTCGGGCACTTTGACGCGGCCGTATCGTGAGAGTGACCAGCCCGACGCCACGGATCCGGTCGGCAAAACCCTGATCGAGGTCGAAGAGCTTCTGAAAACGACGCTTGGTGAGGTGTTCATCCTGCGTCTTGGGCTCATGTTCGGGGGCCGCCGCCCCAATCCTTTGGCACGGGCACTGGATGCCCTGGCCCGCGGTGATCGCATCAAGGTCAGTGAGCAGGTGAGGGGCAGCCCGGTGCATGTTGCCGAGGTGGCACGGGTAATGCACGGGATTATTGATCAGATGGGGGCGGGGGCGCCGCGGTCGGGTTTGTACCACTACAGCGGCATCGGTGAGGTCAATCTGTATTCGTTTATGGAGACCGTGCTGGCCAATGCCTCTCAATACCAGCCGTTTACGGAAGCCCGTGAACTGATGGAGCTAATTGAGCCGACCGCCGAAGCGCCCACCAGCCTGAGTCTGGATTGTGCCGAGCTCCGCCATCAGTTCGGCATACAGCAGTTGAGCTGGCGGGAGTTTGTTCCCCGCGCCGTTCGACGCTACATTGACCTCTATGTGGAGTCCTGAGGGGTGGCGAGGGTGAGTGCAGCGCTAAAAGTGGCGGTTTTGACCGTGAGCGATACCCGAACGCAAGAGACGGATACGTCAGGGGCCTTTCTCGAAGAGGCACTTCGTGACGCAGGTCATCACATCGCGGATCGCCAGATTGTGATTGACGACGTTTATCAGCTTCGTGCCATTGTGTCGCAGTGGATTGCGGAGCCGGATGTTGAGGTGATTCTGACCACGGGTGGTACCGGTTTCTCAGGCCGGGATTCGACGCCAGAGGCTCTGGCGCCGCTTTTTGATAAGACCATTGACGGTTTTGGTGAGGTTTTCCGCGCGCTCAGCCTCACCGAAATTGGCTCCTCGACGGTGCAATCTCGCGCACTAGCGGGACTGGCGAATGGCACCGTGATTTTCTGTATGCCCGGGTCCACGGGCGCCTGTCGCACCGCCTGGGAGGGCGTACTGCGGGATCAACTCGACAGCGAGCACAAACCTTGCAATTTTGTCGGGGTGCTCCGGGGCCACTGATTCATGGCGCTAACCCCCCTTTCCGAGGCGCTGGAGCGCATCCTCGCCACTGTTGAGTCTCAGCCCGACTGGGAAATGGTCGCGCTCGAGGCGGCGCCCAATCGTTGCTGCGCTGAAGCCATCAACGCCACCCTGTCAGTGCCACCGGCAGATAACAGCGCCATGGATGGCTATGCCGTGGCGAGTCAGGATGTGCCGGGCACACTGGTCATCAGCCAGCGCGTGCCGGCGGGTCAAGCACCGCTGCCGTTGGTAGCCGGCACGACGGCAAGGATTTTCACAGGCGCGGAAATACCTGCGGGGGCCGATGCCGTGATCCTGCAGGAGAATGCCGAGTTAGGAGAAGGGCAGGTCACCTTACCCGCTGCTCAGCCGGGGCAGCATATCCGTCGACGAGGGAGTGATATTCAACCCGGGGACACACTGGTGGGGGCGGGGCATCGATTGACTCCTCAGGATATTGGCCTGCTGGCCTCGGTGGGGCTGGATGCGGTCCCCGTCTTCCGGCCGCTCAACGTCGCCGTGCTGACGACCGGAGACGAACTGCGTGAGCCCGGCAGTGGCGATCTGCATCCCGGCCAGATCTTCAACAGCAATCGCTTTAGTCTCGCTGCCCAGATCAGAGCGCTCGGGATGACGGTGATCGATTGCGGCAATCTCCCCGATGATCCCGATCAGATTGGTGACGCGTTGGAGCGGGCGGCCGCTGAGGCGGATTGCATCGTCACGGCCGGTGGCGTCTCAGTGGGTGAAGAAGACCACGTCAAATCGCAGATTGAGCAGAGGGGGGCGCTGGATCTCTGGAAGCTGGCGATTAAGCCCGGCAAGCCCCTGGCATTTGGACACGTCGCCGGCACACCCATCTTCGGACTGCCCGGTAATCCGGTCTCGGCGTTTATCACTTTTGCGCTGGTGGCCAAGCCATGGCTGATCAAGCGTCAGGGAGGACATCCGTTGCCGGTGCAGCGCTTCCCTGTGAAAGCGGCATTTGCCTTAACGCGTCCGGGCACCCGAGAGGAGTTCCTCCGCGTTCGCTTGACGGGATCAGGTGAGGCCCTGCGGGCAGCGCTCACGGGCAGCCAGAGCTCGGGCGTCCTGACCAGTCTCAGTGAGGCCGATGGCCTGGCCGTCATTGCGCCGGGTACCACTGTGGCTGAGGGAGACTGGGTGGAGGTGATGCCGCTGTGGGCTCTGTGAGCCAGTGCTGCAGATCGCGGTGAATCAGTCCGTATAACGTCGGAAAATGAGTGTGGCGTTGGTGCCACCGAATCCGAAGCTGTTCGACATCACCTGATGTAGCCCGGCATTGTCGACCCGCTCCACCGCAATCGGCAGGCCTTCAGCCCCTTCATCGAGCGTTTCAATGTTGGCCGAGGCCGCGATGAAATCGTCCTCCATCATCAGCAGAGAGTAAATAGCTTCCTGCACGCCAGCAGCGCCCAGTGAGTGGCCCGAGAGCGATTTGGTAGAGCCAATCACCGGCGCCTGCTCGCCAAATACAGTCCGCAGCGCGTTGAGCTCCTGGATATCGCCGGCTGGCGTACTGGTGCCGTGTGCGTTGATATAGTCGATCTGACCCTCAAGCCCGTGCATCGCCTGCTGCATACAGCGCACCGCGCCCTCACCTGAAGGAGCGACCATGTCGTAGCCGTCCGAGGTGGCGCCGTAGCCCACCAGCTCTGCCAGAATGTCGGCGCCCCGCGCTTTGGCATGGGTCAGTGACTCCACGACCAGCATGCCGCCACCGCCGGCAATCACAAAGCCGTCCCGATTGGCGTCATAGGCGCGGGAGGCGCGCTCGGGCGTCTCGTTATATTGGCTCGACAGCGCGCCCATCGCGTCAAATAACGCGCTCATGGTCCAGTGCAACTCCTCGCCACCGCCGGCAAACACCACGTCCTGCTTACCTAGCTGTATGAGCTCCATCGCATGACCAATACAGTGTGCGCTGGTTGAACAGGCGGAGGAGATCGAATAATTAACGCCCTTGATCTGAAACGGTGTCGCAAGACACGCTGATACCGTACTGCCCATAGTCTGGGTAACCCGGTAGGGGCCAACGCGCCGGATACCCCGGTCGCGAAGAATATCGGCAGCCTCTACCTGACTGGCTGACGAGGCACCGCCGGAGCCCGCGACAATCCCGGTGCGGGGATTGGACACTGCTGCGACACTCAAGCCTGCGTGAGCAATCGCCTGCTGCAGGCTGAGGTAGGCGTATCCCGCCGCGTCGCCCATGAATCGCCACTGCTTGCGGTCGATATGTTCCGAGAGGTCGATATCTGGCATGCCGGCGATCTGCGAGCGCATCCCCGCGTCGACATGATCTTGCCGTAAAGAGATACCGGAGCGGCCGTTGAACAGGGCGTCCTTGACTGTGACCGCGTCGTTCCCCAGGCAGGAGACCACGCCGAGACCGGTGATGACGACCCGCTCTGTCATTACATCGCCCCCGGGTTCTGGAACAGGCCGACCCGCAGATCCGAGGCGGTGTAGATGATCTCGCCGTCCACAGAGACCGAACCATCGGCGATGCCCATAACCAGCTTGCGCTCAATCACCCGCTTCATATGGATGTGATAACACACCTGCTTGTGATCGGGCAGGATCTGCCCGGTGAACTTGACCTCACCGCAGCCCAATGCGCGACCGCGCCCCGGATTACCCCGCCAGCCCAGAAAAAAGCCTACGAGCTGCCACATGGCGTCCAGTCCCAGACAGCCGGGCATCACCGGGTCACCGGGGAAGTGGCAGGCAAAAAACCACAGGTCCGGGTGGATATCGAGCTCCGCGATCAGCTCTCCCTTGCCGGCTGCACCCCCCTCAGAGCTGATATGGCTGATACGGTCCACCATCAGCATGTTTGCGACAGGCAACTGTGCGTTGCCGGCGCCGAACAGCTCGCCCATGCCGCAGGCGACCAATTCGGCTTTGTCGTACTGAGACTGAGGAACAAAAGGGGTCGCGTCGGTCATTCGATTGGGATTCCAGTGCGGGCTTAAGCGGCGATGGGTGCGCGAGTTGGTGATCCCCGCGAGAGATATGATTGCCGGACGCAATTGTAGAGGAAGGTCACCTCCTGATCCAGCAGAGGCGAGGGCGCTGTCGAGCCAGCCTTAAGAGGAAGAAAACCGAAGCGCTGATCGCTGTGGGTGACGGGAGACGTGGCATCCAGTAGCATCTCGTCCTCTGAGATCATCTATCACCCCACGGAAAATTGATGTTGATACCCGTCTTGCTCTCCGGTGGCGTCGGTAGCCGCCTGTGGCCCGTGTCCCGCGCCGCCCGACCCAAGCAGTTCCTGCCTTTGGGGGGTGACGGGTCGATGCTGCAGGAGACCCAGCGGCGGCTAAAGGGATTGGATTGCGGACCTGCGATCGTGGTCTGTAATGCGGAGCACCGTTTTATGGTGGCCGAACAACTGCGGGAGGAGGCGGCCGCAAGTCCGACAATTATTCTTGAGCCTGCCGGGCGCAATACCGCGCCCGCCATCGCGTTGGCGGCATTACAGGCGCAGCATCCCGAGGCATTACTGCTGGTATTGCCTGCCGATCATCATGTGACGGATCCCGGAGCATTTCGGGCCACCGTAGAGCGGGCCATGGCCCCCGCACACGCCGGCCAGTTGATGACATTTGGCGTCGTGCCCAGCCGCCCTGAGACCGGATATGGCTACGTACGCTGTGGCGAGGCGCTGGCCGACGGGATCTTCAGTCTGGCGGAATTCGTCGAGAAGCCCGATCAGGCCACCGCGGCACGCTATGTGGCCGACGGCACGTATTATTGGAATAGCGGCCTGTTTCTGTTTCGTGCCGATCGTTACCTCGAGGCGCTGGGTCAGCATCAACCGGCAATGCTCGCGGCCTGCGAGCAGGCCATGGCTCGCGCAGAGCGCGATCTCGACTTCATTCGCCCCGATGCCGAGGCCTTCCTCGCGAGCCCTGCGGACAGCATTGATTATGCGGTCATGGAACATACCGAGGCTGGCGGCGTCGCCACCCTTGACTGCGGCTGGAGTGACGTGGGCGCCTGGTCGGCGCTGTGGGAGATCGGCGTGGCGGACAGCGCTGGTAACGTTAGCGAGGGCGATGTGCTGTTACACGATGCCCGAAATAACTATGTGCGCAGCGAGAGTCGTCTGGTCACCGCGCTGGGCGTAGAGGATCTCGTAGTGGTTGAGACCGCCGATGCGGTGATGGTGGGTGCGCGAGACCGGGTGCAGGACATCAAGCAGGTGGTGGAAGCGCTCACCGCGTCCAACCGACCGGAGGCTTCCCTTCACCAAAAGGTCTTTCGCCCCTGGGGATCGTATGAATCGCTGGTGGTTGGCGAGCAGTTTCAGGTCAAGCGATTGACGGTCGCCCCCGGTCAAACCCTGTCGCTGCAACTGCACCACCATCGCGCTGAGCACTGGGTCGTGGTGTCAGGAGAAGCCCAGATCACGAGGGGTGAGGAGCAGCTGACGCTGGGCCCTGATGAATCCACGTATATCCCCATTGGTATGAAGCACCGCCTTGCCAATCGTGGCGCCGCGCCACTGGAAGTGATCGAAGTACAGTCCGGATCGTATCTAGGAGAAGACGATATTGTGCGGTTTGACGACGTGTACGGCAGGGAGGAGAACCCGACATGATTGGTAAATGCCTGTTTCCGGTGGCGGGCTACGGCACCCGGTTCCTGCCCGCGACCAAGAGCATGCCCAAGGAAATGCTCCCGATTGTGAACAAACCGCTGGTGCAATACGGGGTCGAGGAGGCCATCGAGGCGGGCATGAGCAACTGTGCCTTGGTCACTGGCCGTGGCAAGCGCGCGATTGCGGACCACTTTGATATCAGCTACGAGCTTGAGCATCAGATCGCCGGATCTTCCAAAGAGCAGTATCTCTCCGGCATCCGAGATGTGATCGATCGTGGCGTCTTCACCATGGTGCGCCAGCGCGAAATGTTGGGTCTGGGGCACGCTATTTTGACCGGCGAGCCCCTGATCGGTGATCAGCCTTTCGGTGTTGTCCTGTCTGATGACCTCTGCCTCAACAAAGGCGGTCCCGGGGTGTTGGCGCAGATGGCGGCACTCTATAAGGAGCATCAGTGTTCCATCGTCGCGGTGCAGGAGGTGCCGAGGGAAGAGGTCGATAAGTATGGCGTTGTGGCAGGGGCGACGGAAGGAGACGGGCTCACCCGGGTCAGCGAGATGGTCGAAAAACCCTCGCCCGAGGAGGCCCCGTCCAATCTCGCAGTGATAGGCCGCTACATCCTGACGCCGGATATTTTCGACATCATTCGCAACACCCCTCCGGGAAAAAATGGCGAAGTGCAGCTCACCGATGCGCTGCAGGCGCAGGCTCGGGAGGGTCGCGTACTGGCCTACCAGTTCGAGGGGCTGCGCTTTGACTGCGGCAGTGTGCCGGGCTTTGTCGACGCGACCCAGTATGTGTTTGAACACTACTACGGTCAGCCTGAATGACAGACGCTTTAGACTGTTTCAAGGCCTATGACGTTCGCGGACGGATCCCGGACCAGCTCAACGAGGATATCGCCCGGCGTATCGGCAAAGCCTATGCCGAAGTGGTTCAGCCGGGGACGGTCGTGGTCGGTCATGACATCCGCCTGACCAGTGAGTCGATCAAGGGCGCGCTCATCGACGGGCTTCTGGAGCAGGGTGTGTCGGTGCAGGACATTGGCCTGTGCGGCACGGAAGAAATTTACTTCGCGACGGCGCACCTCGGAGTCGGGGGCGGGATAGCCGTCACCGCCAGCCACAACCCGAAAGACTACAACGGCTTGAAGTTCGTCCGTGAGGGCGCCAAACCGATCTCGGGGGACTCAGGCCTGGCGGAGATTCGGGCGCTAGCCGAGGCCAATGACTTCACCGCAGCGGATACGCGGGGTGAGCTGGCGGCTGCGGATACCCAGCGGGCCTATGTTGAACATCTGCTGTCCTATATTGATGTCACGGCGCTCCAGCCGCTGAAAATTGTGTGCACGGCGGGTAATGGCGGCGCGGGTCGAGTGGTGGACGCACTGGAGCCGCACTTGCCCTTCGAGTTCATCAAGGTGCATCACGAACCCGATGGCCATTTCCCCAATGGCGTCCCCAATCCGCTACTGGTCGAAAACCGTGCCGTTACAGCCGATCGCGTGGTCGCCGAGCAGGCGGATCTTGGCATCGCCTGGGACGGCGATTTTGACCGCTGTTTCTTCTTCGACAGCGCCGGCCATTTCATCGAGGGCTACTACATTGTAGGGCTGCTCGCTGAGGCCTTCCTGTCCCAGTTGGGACCCCAGCGGATCGTGCACGACCCGCGGCTGACCTGGAACACCCAGGATATTGCCCGGGCCGGGGGCGGCGAGCCGGTGCTCAGCAAGACCGGGCATGCCTTTATCAAAGAACGGATGCGCGAGGTGGACGCCGTTTACGGTGGCGAGATGTCCGCACACCACTACTTCAGGGACTTCGCCTACTGCGACAGCGGCATGATCCCCTGGCTACTCATCGCCGGGTTGATGTCCCGGACAGGTCGGTCTATGGGTGAACTGGTGGCGGCCCGGGAGGCGGCTTTTCCCTGCTCCGGAGAGATCAACCGCGAGGTGACCGATCCAGCGGCCCTACTGGCGGCGGTGGAGGCGCGCTACGCGCCCAAAGCGCTCGCCGTGGAAAAGCTCGATGGCCTCGGCGTTGAATTTGCAGAGTGGCGCTTCAATTTGCGGATGTCTAACACTGAACCGGTGGTGCGCCTGAATGTTGAATCCCGGGGTGATCAGGCGCTGATGGCAGAGAAGACCGAGGAATTGCTGGCGCTTATTGACGCCTGAAAAGTCAGTCTGCGTTGGCCGCGCGCCAGGCCTCTGCTGCAGCGAGCGTAGCGGCATCCATTATGACATTGCTGTCATCGCCGCTCAGCACGGTCTGCATGTGCCCCGCAATCACCTTGCCTAGCTCTACACCCCACTGGTCGAAGGGATTGATCCCCAACAGCACCGCCAGAAAATAGGTCTTGTGCTCGTACGCAGCGATCAGGGCGCCGAGAGACTCCGGCGTGATGGCATCCATGGTCAGCAGCGAGTGGCTGTGATTGCCCGGCAGCTCGAATTGTTGACTGGCTGACTCATCAAACCCGCGCTCGACGCCCAGCTGGCGGGCCTGCTCGGCTGGGCGGCCAACCATCAGCGCGCGGCTTTGGGCCAGAGCGTGGGCGGCGAGGGCGCGACGCGCGTCGCGATCTCCCTCACCCGAGCGCAGTGGCAGGATGATATCGGCGCTGAAAGACCGCGTACCCTGATGCAGCAGCTGATAATAGGAGTGCTGTCCGATGGTACCGGCAGAGCCCCACAGTACTGGTGCTGTGTCGTGTTCAAGCAGCTCTCCCGTTGGAGAGACCCGCTTGCCGTTGCTCTCCATGGTCAGCTGCTGCAGGAAGTCCGGCAAATGAGCGAGCTTTTGGGCATAGGGCAGGACAACATGGGTGTTGGCGCCGAGATAGTGGGTCTGCCAGAGCTCCAAAAGTGCCATGACCATGGGCATGTTGTGAGTGGGTGACGCGGATTCGGTATGTATGTCGAGCGAATGCGCGCCGTCCAAAAGACGTTGAAAGCTTTGCCAGCCCAGCGACAGCGCGATGCTGAGGCCAATGGCGGACCACAATGAATAGCGCCCCCCCACCCAGTCCCACAACGGGAAGCATCGCTCTGGCGGAATGTGCCAGCGCTCAGCCTTAGCGACTTGAGTGGTCACTGCGATGAGATGCGCACCCAAGGCCTGCCCTTGAATACCTCCCGCCTGAAGCCACCCAATGGCGCGCTCGGCATTGGAGAGGGTTTCCTCGGTCGACAGCGACTTTGAGCAAATGACAAACAGGGTTGTCTCAGGGTTCAGTGGCGTCAGCGTGCCATCGAGATCATCGGGATCGATGTTGGCAACGAAGTGCGCCTTGAGCGGCGCGGCATGGGTGTGGAGCGCCTCACAGATGAGCCGTGGACCCAGATCAGAGCCACCGATGCCAAGGTTGACCACATCGGTAAAGCGCTTGCCCGTATCGCCCGTCGACGCGCCACTATGGATGCTCTCCACCAGCGCAGCCATCCGGGAAAGTGTTTCCTCTATTTCTTTTGACTTTTCCGGGTGTTGATCGCTCGCGGTGCCGCGCAGCAATGTGTGAAGCGCGGGACGGTGTTCCGAGGTGTTGACTATCTCGCCACCGATCAGCGAGGCGAACGCCGCAGGGAGTGCCTGAGTATTAGACACGGTCAATAAAGTCTGCCAGGCATTGTCATCCAGCAGGTGCTTCGAATAATCAAGGGTCAGCCCCGCGGCCTCACAGCGATACCCGCTTGTGCGATCCGGTGTTGTATCGAAAAGCCCTTCTATGCGCTGGGACCTCAGCGCTTCAGCTGCCTGTGTCAGCGCGTCATGTAACGCGGTGGGGGTGATGGCCATCAGCCTCGGCGGTCCACCGCTCTAGCTGCCATCTCGCTCAATGCGACGGTCGCCTCATTCTGCCCAAGCGTCTCCAGCGCAGCCATCGCCTTATTTTGATGCTGAAGCGCCGCTTCCCGGGTCGCCTCGATGCCACCGGTCCGCTGCACAACCGTCATGATGTCGGCGAAGGCACTGCCGTCCTTGTTGCGCAGGGTGTCCGCGACCAGACGCCGGTCACGCTCGTCGCCCACTTTCATGGCATGAAGCAGGGGCAGGGTGATTTTCCCCTCGGCCAGATCGTCACCGACGTTCTTGCCGGTTTCACTGGGGTCGCCGGCATAGTCGAGCAGGTCATCAGCCAGTTGGAAGGCAATCCCGAGGTGCATGCCGTAGTCGTGTAGCGCATCGGCTTTCGCGGTGCTCGTATTGTGCAAGAGCGCCGCACCGTGGCAGGCAGCCGCAAACAGTGCGGCGGTTTTTCGGCGAATAATTTCCTGATACTGCTCCGCCTGGGTATCGGGGTCACCCGCGTGGACGAGTTGCATGACCTCTCCCGCAGCGATCGTATTGGTGGTTTTCGCCATGTGTGCCAACAGCGGCATGTTGCCAAGGCCGACCATCAGCTGGAACGCCCGGGTGTAAATAAAGTCGCCGACCAGAACACTGGGGGCATTGCCAAATTCGGCGTTGGCGGTGGGCATGCCCCGTCTAAGCGTGGAGAGATCCACTACGTCGTCGTGAAGAAGCGTCGCCGTATGAATGAACTCCACCACCGCGGCGAAGCGGATATGGGCATCTTCAATACCGCCCAAGGCCTTGGCAGACAGCAATACCAGCAGGGGCCGCATGCGCTTGCCGCCTGCCTTGACGATGTAATGGCCAATATTCTCGACCATTTCCACGTCGGACTGCAGTAGCTCGACGATGACATCATCAACCTGCGCAAACTCGGCTGCGACGCTGTCTTTGATGGCTACATTCACACCAGCTCCCCCAATAGGACCGCAAGTATAGGACGGCCGCGCACTGCCCGCCACGCTCCGTTCGCCTTGCCGGCCGCGCGGAAATCCCCCCAAACCCGCCCCCGGGGCGGCTTTTGGGCTGTTTAAGGCCTATTTCTCACACTTGCGCTTCACCCCGTGAGCGCGTATCTTTCGCGCCCTTGGTCTGACCTTGTGGTCGGGTTTCGGTGCCTGAACTCTGCCCCGCGCTAGCGCGGTCCCCTTTGCGAGCAGGCTAACTGAGAGGAAAACAGCATGTACGCAGTAATTAAGAGCGGTGGCAAACAGCACCGTGTAGAAGAAGGCGAGCAGCTCAAGCTCGAGAAGATTGAGGCCGCTACGGGCGAGACCATCGAATTCGACGAAGTGTTGATGGTGGGATCAGGTAGCGACGTCAAGATTGGCGCGCCGCTGGTGGAAGGCGGCAAGGTGACGGCGGAAGTTGTGGCACATGGCCGTCACGAAAAGATTCGCATCGTGAAGTTCAATCGACGTAAGCATCACCGTAAAGAGACGGGACATCGGCAGTGGTATACCGAAGTCAAGATTACGGCGATCAGCGGCTGACAGGAGACACGAGAGATGGCACATAAAAAAGCAGGTGGTAGTACTCGTAACGGACGCGATTCCGAGAGCAAACGGCTCGGCGTTAAGGCCTACGGTGGTCAGGCGGTCTCCGCGGGCAGCATTATCGTGCGCCAGCGCGGTACGCGCTTTCACGCGGGCGACAACGTGCGCGTGGGCAAGGATCACACGCTCTATGCTACCGCTGATGGCAAGGTAGAGTTTTTTAACGGCGGCCCGCAGAATCGTAAGCAGGTCCGTATCGTAACGGCGTAAACCGGACGCCCCAGGATCAGAGAAACCTCGTCACCCGGCGGGGTTTTTTTTTGCCATGGCGCCAGTGCGAACCTATCAGGCCAGATCATGAAATTTGTCGACGAAGCCACAATTGAAGTCACCGCTGGAAAGGGCGGCAACGGCTGTGTGAGCTTTCGCCGCGAAAAGTACGTGCCCAGAGGCGGGCCGGACGGCGGTGATGGTGGCGATGGGGGTTCGGTGTTGCTCGAGGGTGACGTGGCACTCAACACTATGATCGATTACCGCTACACCCGCCGTTTTCGCGCCGACAATGGCGAGGCAGGCCGCGGACGCAACTGCTCAGGGAAATCGGGTGAGGACTTGGTGTTACCCGTGCCGCTGGGCACGACCGTGCTGGACGAGGAAACGGGCGAAGTACTGGGTGATATTCGTGAACCCGGCGCGCGTTTGCTGGTGGCGCAGGGTGGTTTTCATGGCTTGGGTAATACGCGCTACAAATCGAGTGTGAACCGGGCGCCGCGGCAAAGTTCGCCAGGGACAGAGGGTGAGTCGCGGAAGCTGAAGTTAGAGCTCAAAGTGCTCGCCGATGTGGGTCTGCTGGGGCTGCCCAACGCCGGTAAATCAACCTTTATCCGCGCTGTATCCGCGGCGACACCCAAGGTAGCGGACTATCCCTTCACGACCCTCATACCGAGTCTGGGCGTGGTGAAGGTGGATGCGCATCGCTCGTTTGTGGCAGCGGATATCCCGGGGTTGATCGAGGGTGCTTCAGAGGGCGCTGGCCTCGGTATTCGCTTCCTCAAGCATCTGACGCGTAATCGGGTCCTACTGCACCTAGTGGACATAGCGCCGATTGACGGCAGTGATCCCGCTGACGCCGCGTGCTCAGTCGCACGTGAGCTGGAGCGTTTCAGTCCGGCACTGGCCGCCAGGCCCCGATGGCTGGTGCTGAATAAAATTGATTTGCTTGATAGCGAAGCGGTCGCTAGCTGTCGGGAGCGCGTGGTGGCAGCCCTGAATTGGCAAGGCCCTGTGTATGAGATCTCCGCCGTCGCGGGGCAGCACACGGAAACGCTATGCGGAGACCTGATGACCCATCTGGAGACCCAGGCCGAAGCGCTGCGAGACAATCCAGAGGCGGAACAGGCGGAGCACGCGGTACAAGAGCAGATGCAGCAGGAAGCCCGTGAGCGTATCGCTGCACTGCAGGCGGCCAGAGCGGCCGCGCGGGCGCGGGCGCGCGACGGGCTTGATGACGACGACAGCGAAATGGAAGTGGAGTACCGACATTGAGCGATGCGGTTCAACAAACTGATCGGCAGCGGCTTGCCGACGCCCGACGCTGGGTCGTTAAGGTAGGCAGCGCTCTGCTGACCAATGACGGGCGCGGTCTGGACGCGTCAGTGGTCAAGATGCTGGCAGATCAACTGGCCGCGCTACGCTCAGGGGGCTGCGACGTCGTGTTGGTGTCCAGCGGTGCAATTGTGGCGGGCCTCGCGCGTCTGAATCTCGCAGAGCGTCCCCATGAAGTGCATTTGTCTCAGGCCGCCGCGGCGGTCGGGCAGTCCGCTCTCGTGCGCGCCTATGAAGAGCATCTCAGCCCGTACGGTGTGACTACCGCGCAGATACTGCTGAGTCACGCAGACGTGCGCGCCCGGGATCGCTATCTCAACGCACGAAGTACGCTCAGTACGCTATTGGCCATGAATGTGCTTCCGATCGTGAACGAAAACGACACCGTGGTGACCGATGAGATTCGTCTGGGAGACAACGACACGCTGGCGGCACTGGTGGCCAATTTGGTCGATGCCGACGCCTTGCTGATCCTCACGGACCAGGACGGATTAATGGACAGTGACCCGCGGCAGAGCGCTGACGCGGCGCTCATTCAGACAGCAGATGTCCACGACGGCTCGCTGGATGCCATTGCAGGCGCCGGCAGCGCGCTCGGTCGTGGAGGTATGGCGACCAAGCTGAGTGCGGCGCGCCTCGCCGCCAGATCAGGCACCGCGACAGTCATCGCTAACGGACGCCTGCCCGATGCCATAACTCAGGTGGCCGGGGGCGCATCGCTGGGTACTTTCTTACAGACCCAACGCCAACCCCAGAGCGCGCGTAAACAGTGGCTGGCCAGTTTGCTCCACGCCCAGGGTAGTCTGGTCCTGGATGACGGCGCGGTGAGGGGTGTCTCAGATCAGGGCCGGTCGCTACTCCCGATCGGCGTTGTCAGTGTTGCGGGGGATTTTCAACGCGGTGATCTGGTGTCCTGTCTAGACGGCGCCGGTCGGGAGCGCGCGCGGGGTCTCGTGAACTACTCAAGTGAAGAAGCCAAGGCGCTGGCGGGCAAGGGTTCCGCCGACATCGAGTCAGTGTTGGGCTACCGTGGCGAGGAAGAGCTGATTCACCGAGATAATCTGGTGGGGAGCTAGGATCATGGACGGCACGTTGCTACTGGCGCTGTATGGCACGGCGCTGTTCGCCGCCTCGCTCCTCGGGAGCGGGTTGCCGCGGCTATTTCGCATGACCCACACGCGCACCCAGATGGTGTTGAGCCTGATATCGGGCCTGATGCTGGGTGTCGCTTTGCTGCATTTAATCCCGCATGCCTTCTCCGCCGGTCAGGCCATTGACACGGTCATGGTTTGGACGCTGTCCGGTCTGATTTTCATGCTGTTGTTATTGCGCTGGTTTCATTTTCATCAGCACGATTTCGCGAGCGCCGCGGCGGACTGCGATCTGGCCTCGGCCGACGAACATCATCACGCACATGCCCACGATCATGCTCACTTGCCCGAGCAGGCGCTGGGCGCTGTTGGGTTATTCGCGGGGCTGTGTGTGCACACGGTGGTCGATGGCATTGCCCTCGGCGCGGTGCTTACCGGAGCGGTGCAGGGGTCGGCATTGGCGGGTGTAGGCGTGTTCCTGGCGATATTGCTCCACAAGCCGCTGGATGCGTTATCTATCGAGACGGTGATGGGTGCGAGGGGTTGGTCGTCATTCAGTCGCTGGACTGCTGGTACGGTCTTCGCGCTGTTGTGCCCGCTGACCGCAGCCGTCTTTTACTTCGGTGCCTCGGCGCTCGTTCCCTATGACGGCCTGCTGCCTGCCAGTCTCTCGTTTGCCGCCGGTGCCTTTATCTGTATCGCGCTGGGTGACTTATTGCCGGAGGTGCAGTTTCACAGCCATGACCGGCTGCGGCTCACACTACTCTTTTTGCTGGGCGTAGGCATTGCGTTTGCGCTGGGCTGGCTCGAACCCGCGCACTGAAAGTTTTCTAGCGCTCTGCGCCCAGCTTTTTGGCTAATTGCTCGGTGCGCTGGGGGTCCGATTCGGTGTTGAGCCAGCCATTCAGTTCATCGTTGATGAGATCCGTCAGGGCAGCCAGATGACCGTCCTGGGCATTGAGGCAGGGAATGTATTCGTAACGCGTACCGCCGGCTTCGAGAAAAATGTCCCGGTTCTCCATGCCGATTTCCTCAATCGTTTCCAGGCAGTCGGCAGAGAAGCCCGGGCACACCACCTGCACCGCTGTCACACCCTGGCCCGGGAGCGCCTCGAGGGTTTCGTCGGTGTAGGGTTGTAGCCATTCTTCGCGCCCGAACCGCGATTGAAACGTGGTGATCATCTCGTCTTCTGACAACCCTAAATTCTCGCCAATCAGTCGAGAGGTTTTATGGCACTGGCAGTGGTAGGGGTCGCCCTCGACCAGATACCGCTTGGGCATACCGTGGTAAGAAAGCACCAGCTTGTCTGTGCGTCCGTGGGTTGCCCAGTGGGCGCGGATGCTGTCTGCGACGGCGGCAATGTAGCGCGGGTCGTCGTGGTACGAGCTGATAAAGCGCAGGGCGGGTAGCCAACGTCGCCGCGTTAAGTCGCCACTGACTTCGTCAAATGTTGAGCCAGTGGTGGGCCCCCCGTACTGCGGGTAGAGCGGCAGTACCACCAGTTTTTGCACCCCGGCTTCAAACATCTCGGTCAGCACATCGGCGATTGCGGGTGAGCCGTAACGCATGGCGCCCCGGACCACAAAATGATCGCCATGTTGGCTTTTGAGTTGTTCCGCTACGCCGGCGACCTGATCCTCCAGATGCGCGAGTAGGGGTGAGCCACGCTCATTCCAGACCGCAGAATAGGCTTCGGCCGAGCGCTTGGGGCGCGTATTGAGAATGATGCCGTTCAGAATCAGCCACCAAATGGGTCGCGGCACTTCTACCACGCGAGGATCCCACAGGAACTGCTTCAAATAGGGTTTCAGCGCCTTGGCGGTCGGGGCCTCAGGCGTACCGAGATTCGTCAGCAGGACGCCAATGCGCGGCACGGTCGCATGCTGATAATCGGACTGGCCGAGGTATTTCATAGAGGGTTCCTGAGCGCTGTTGGCTTGATTTGCGCGCCCCAGCGGAAGATCACACGGGCCGCGATTGTACCTTATACGCGAATTGACTCGTCTCTGATCAGTGCGTAAAACGAGGGCTCGCCGGGCCCGATCGCGGCGCACTCACAAGGCAATAACAGGACCTAACCATGAGTCTCGATTTTGACAGCGCTCGGTTGCCCAACCCGCATTTCACCGAAGAACATCACGCATGGCGCGAGGCGCTGCGCAGGTTTATCGATGCCGAAGTCATGCCCTATGCGGATGACTGGGACGAGGCGGGTGCGATTCCCACTGAGCTGTGGCCAAAAGCGGCTGAAGTCGGTCTTCTTGGATTGGGCTATCCCGAGCAGTTCGGCGGCACGCCTGCAGACAGTTGGCACTCTTGGATTGTGAATGAGGAGCTCTCCCGGGTCGGTGCGGGCGGTATCAGCGCCTCACTCATGGTCCACGGGATCGGCCTGCCGCCGGTCCTTAACTGGGGGCCGGAGTGGATGCGGGCGGAGGTTGCGCCGCAGGTATTGAAAGGTGAGAAGTGGATTTCGCTGGGGATCACCGAACCCGGCGGGGGCTCAGACGTGGCGAATCTTGCGACTACCGCAGTACGCGATGGCGACCACTACGTGGTCAGCGGCAGCAAGACGTACATTACCGGGGGCATGCGCGCCAACTGGGTGTCGACGGCAGTCAGAACCGGCGGGTCGGGAGCGGGCGGTGTCTCCATGCTGTTGATTCCAACCGATGCTGAAGGTTTCTCGCGGACACCGCTGGACCGCAAGATGGGTTGGTGGGCATCGGATACCGCCACTCTCTACTTCGACGAAGTCCGTGTGCCGGTCGACAACCTCATCGGTACCGAGAATGAAGGCTTCAGGGTCATCATGACCAACTTCAACAGTGAACGGATGGGTATGGCCGCGGCCATGGAGGCCTATGCGAGAGTGTGCCTTGAGGAGGCGGTTGCCTGGGCGACGGAGCGCAAAACCTTTGGCAAGCGGCTGGCTGATCATCAAGTGATCCGCCACAAAATTGCGCAAATGAAGCAACAGCTTAACGCCACCCAGGCCTATATCCGCTTTTGTTATGAGTCGATTGAAGCGGGTACGCCCAACCCGGGCGATATCGCATTGTTGAAAGTTCAAGCGAGCGAGGTGATGGAGTTCTGCGCCCGCGAAGCCATGCAGATTCTGGGTGGCCTCGGTTATATGAGGGGTAACCGGGTTGAACGGATTTACCGCGAGGTACGCGTCAATGCCATCGGCGGCGGTTCCGAAGAAATCATGCGTGATCTCGCTACCCGGCAGTACGGACTCTAGCGAACAGGCCGTAGCTCGACGCAATCAGGCACGTTTACCAGCAGGCGCTCATGCCCTGAAAGGGCCGACCTGCGCCCGACTCAGAGGCCGCACCTGCTGACAATTTTGCATGCCCTGTGCCACACTGCGCCGGCGGCGGTTAACAACAAAATTAGGGATGGCAGGAGCATCATCATGAGTGATAACAAAGCGGCATTGTCCGCGTTTCGCAAGGAAGTATCCGCGTGGATGTCGGAAAATGTGCCGTCAGACCCGGGCTTTCTCCTGCCACTGACTTTTCTAGAAGTGGGCACAGAACAGCAGCTCGATTTTCTGCGCGAGTGGCAGCACACACTCTGGAGCGCGGGCTACCTGGGCATGCACTGGCCCAGTGAGTACGGAGGTCAGGGCGCAGACCCCTCCTATCAGTACATCGTCGACAAGGAACTGGCGAAGCACAACGCGCCGATCATTTTTAACACCATTGGCCTTAACTGGGTTGGGCCGCTGCTGCTCGATATGGGCACCGACGAAGAGAAAGCGAAATACATCAAAAATATCCTCTCGGGCGATGAGATCTGGTGTCAGGGTTTTTCCGAGCCCGACCATGGCTCAGATCTGGGTGCGGTACAGACCCGCGCAGTGCGCGACGGCGATGATTACGTGGTCAATGGCTCCAAAATTTGGACGACCTTGGGGAACTACGCTGACCATATGATTCTGCTGGCGCGCACCAACCCTAATACCGAGCGGAAATACGACGGCCTGTCTTTCTTCCTTTCGCCTATGAAGATCGATGGGGTCGAGGCGCATCCCATCCGCAAAGTGACGGGTGAGTATGGCTTTAATCAGACATTCTTTACCGACGCCAAGATACCGGCGAGTTGCCTGATGGGCGAAGAGGGCGGCGGTTGGATGGTCGCTATGAAAACGCTGGAATACGAGCGTGGTGTCACGGCGGGGCAGGCCAGTGGGTACTGGGGTGTCACGATTCAGGTGGATGACATGATCGAGGAGCTCTCAAAGCTGGAGCATGACGGTGAGTCGCTGCTCTCTGATCCGGTAGTGCGGGACGATCTGGTCGGTTTCATTATGGAGGCCAAGGCGCTGTCACTGACTGGTCGCCGAACGGGCATTCCCGCTCTGACCTCGGATTACCCGATGGGCCTTGCCCTGTCGGTGAAATACCGTGGGACAGAGTATGAGCGCCGTATGAAGCAATACACCGCCAGCAAGCAGGGGGCGCTAAGTGCCCTGTACGTTGGCGACGCCGACGCGGTGAGCGGTGGATTCTGGCAGCGCGCCTATTTCAGTAACTTTGGCGCGACCATCGGCGGTGGCACCACGCAGGTGCAGGCCAATATTGTGGCCGAGCACGTGCTCGGCCTGCCGAAGTAAGGGGGCCGGGATGTCAGTTTTAGGAAGTGTATCGATCAGCCTTACCGAGGAGCAGGGCATGCTGCTGGATGTGGCCAGAGGCTTTGTCCGGGATCAGTCACCGATCGAGGCGGTGCGCGCTCAGTTGGAGACCGATACCGGTTTCGACGCGGCCACTTGGCGGGCGATGGTTGAAATGGGTTGGGCAGGCATTGCCTTGCCCGACACGGTCGGCGGTGCCGGTATGGGTGTGGGCTCGGCCGTACCCGTTTTTGAGTCGCTGGGTGGTGGCTTGTTGGGCACGCCGTTGCTCAGCACCACGCTGGCGGGCCAGTTGATCTGGCGCGCCGCGGGCGAGTCGGCCGCAGAGTGGCTGGGGCGCCTGTGCGCTGGATCGGTGGGGACGATCGCGTATCTCGACCATGCCGATTGGGGCGCAGCCAACTTGGGTGTGGAACTGGGTGCCGACGGTACGCTCACGGGCAGCAAAAGCTTTGTCGCGGATGCCAGCGTGGCCGACTGCTTTGCGGTGGTGGCCAGCGAGGGCGGCGAGCTAGTGCTGGCCTTGGTAGAGCGCAACGCTATTGATGACAGCAAGCTGTCAGAAAATGTGTTGATCGATCTGACCAAGCGCGCTGCCAATGTCGACTTCACGGGCGTGACGCCGGCACAGGTGTTCCGCGGCGATGCGATCGCATCGGCACTGAGAGATACCCTGCTACTCGGCGCGCTGCTGACAGCAGCCGAGACAACCGGCGCTGCTGGTAAATGTCTGAACAGCATCACTGAGTATCTCAAAACACGTAAGCAGTTCGGCAAGCTGATTGGCTCCTATCAGGCGCTCAAGCACCCGACGGTCGATATTTATGTCGGCATGGAGAATGCACGCTCTTTTGTTTACCACGGGGCGACCGTGGTGGGGGATGAGGCGCTCGACCGGGACGCTGAGATTGCC
>JAHEJH010000237.1 GCA_024638905.1 Luminiphilus sp. | reverse complement strand
GGCATCGAGGAGGCAGTCCCAAAACCAGACTTCTCCCTCCCGCCAGTTGAGGAGTAAATGCTTGGTGAGGAATGAGGCAACCACCATCCGCACCCGGTTATGCATAAAGCCGGTCTGCCACAGCTCCCGCATGCCGGCATCGACAATGGGATAGCCAGTTTGTCCTCGCTGCCACGCGGCGAGCCGCTGCGGATCTTTATCCCAGGGGAAAAAGCTGAATTTTGGGTTAAAGGCCTCGTCCGGCATCTCCGGAAAATGAAACAGCAGGTGGTAGCAAAATTCCCGCCAGCCGATCTCACTGAGGAACTTGTCGATGGCCGCGGCCACCCCTGACCGTTCGATTTTGCTTTGCTGCGCCGCATGCCAGACCTGTCTGGGCGAAATGTTGCCAAACCGCAGGAAGGGCGACAGTTTTGATGTATTGGGCTCAGCGGGGACGTCTCTGCCGTCACCGTAATCCTGCACGTGGTGATCCAGAAATTGATTGAGCGCTGCCTGCGCGCCGGCTTCGCCCGGGCTCCACAAATCGTTCCAACCAAAGGCCCAGTTCGGTGACGTCGGCAGGAGTTCCCAATCAGAGAGCTCTTCGGTCTCAATCTTGCCGTGATAAGCGGTCAGCTCAGGGGTGGGCAACGGCTGATGGGGCTGCGGGCGCCGGTTGCAGGCACGCCAAAATGGCGTGAATACCTTGAATGGCGTTCCGCCGCCAGTGGCGACGTCTTCCGGTTCATGGAGCAGGGTGCCGGGGTAGCGCTTTAATTCGACGCCTTTGTTCGACAAGCGCTCCCTGACTGTTGTTTCAAGGCCTGACGACCAGGGCTGATAATGGCGACTGCAGTAAACGGTGGTTGCTCCAGTTTGCTCTGACAGTGTCGTCAGCGCGGCAACGGTTTCTCCTGACTTAAGGATCAGGTCCAGCCCTTTCTCGGCGAGGCGGGTGCGCAGCGACAGCAAGCTGTGATGCAACCACCATTGGCTCGCACTTCCTATGCGCCAAGTGTCCCCTAGATCCGGATCTCGCACGAAAACGGGGATGACTGGGCCCGCCTGCGCTGCCGCAGCCAGTCCGGGCAAGTCCGCAAGCCGGAGATCGTCGCGAAACCAGTAGATGGACACATCAGCCATGGATTGGCTCCTGTTTGTTGAAAAGGAAGTAGTCAGCGCACTGGGCCATCAATGTAAATGGCGAGCTACTGAATTTATGGGTACAAAGGTCGTCAGCGCGCGTCTGACCCTGATTGAGGATGATCAGAGGTTTCCCCTGATCAACTGCGTATCGACAAAAACGCAGTCCTGAATACACGGATAGAGAGCTACCGACGACCAGCATGCCCTCTGAGGCGTCGATCATCTGATAGCACTCATCGACCACAGGGCCCGGCACCGCACCGCCAAAAAATACCACCTCTGGCATTACAACGCCGCCGCATGCTCGACACTGGGGCACGTGAAAGTCACTGACATAATGGGCCGGCAGATCAGCATCTCCGTCAGGCCGAAGCGTTAAGGAAGACGGATTGGGTAATGTATTGTGGCGCTCGAGCCAGTTTTGTATCGCTTCGCGGCTTGTGACGTGGCTGCAATCAAGGCATTTAACCTGATCTAGTCTCCCGTGGAGATCAATAACCCGCTGGGAGCCGGCACGTTGATGCAGGCGGTCGACATTTTGTGTGATCACACCCGCAAGCAGCCCCGCCTGCTCGAACTTCACCAGGGCGGCATGGCTTTCATTGGGCTGGGCCGCAGCCACCCGAGGCCAACCCAGCGCGGATCGACTCCAGTAGCGCTGCCTTTTCGATGAGTCAGAGATAAATTCGTCGTGCTGAATAGGTTGGCTGCCCAACCATGTTCCCTTGTGGTTGCGATAGGTGGGTATCCCTGAGGCGCTGCTGATGCCCGCACCAGTCAGCGCCACCCAAGGGCGGCGCGATTCGAGAATTGTCAGTAAAGAGTCAACCGATTCAGTCATGAAGCGTATACGTCAGTGCTTGCACGTGGATTTCCGCGAGACATGAGGGCAGGAAAGCGATGCATATTTTGATGACAGGTGGCACGGGTCTCATTGGCACAGCCGCCTGTGACGCACTTCACGCCGCCGGACACAAGCTGACGATTCTCACGCGACGGGCGCGTCCCGCGACAATTGAAGCGACGTACATTACCTCGCTTGGGGAGTGCGCTGAGCGGGTCGATGTTGTGATTAATCTTGCTGGAGCAGGGCTCGCAGATAAAAGGTGGAGCAGTGCCTACAAGCGGCAAATCGTGTCGAGCCGAGTGAATCTCACGCGAGAACTCGTGGTTTGGATGAGCGAGCTCGAACAGCCCCCCAAGAGGCTGATCAGCGCGAGTGCGATTGGTTACTATGGGGCAGCAGATGAGCAGACCTTCACCGAGGCTGCTGAGGTTGGAACAGGATTCTCGGCGGCGCTGTGCCAATCGTGGGAAGAAGCCGCCGGCAGGGCCGCTGCCCACGGTACGCAAGTGAGCCTCCTGCGCTTCGGCGTGGTGCTGGCGAGAGAGGGGGGCGCGTTGGGGAAGATGACGCAATCGTTTCGGCTCGGTGTAGAGACCTGGTTGGGCTCGGGTGAGCAGTGGCTCAGTTGGATCCATCTGGAAGATGCCGTCAGTGTCATCCAGCATGTGCTTGCCCTTGAATGCCCCGCGGGCGTCTACAACACTGTGGCACCACAGCCTGCCCGCCACCGGGAACTCGCCCGTGAAGCAGGACGTCAATCCCAGACCCGACTGAAACTCGGGGTTCCCGCTTTTGCCGCCAGGCTCATGGCCGGCGAGATGGCTGAAGAGTTGCTCCTCAGCGGGCAGCGCGTGCTGCCCTCGCAACTGCTTGAGGATGGCTTTCAGTTTCACTATCCCAACCTCAAGGAGGCGCTTGCGGATTTAATGCCCCGTAAAGGTTAGGCCGAGCTGACCTGCTGGTAATCCATAAACGCTTCTTGAACCCCATCCTGCCCCTTTAACTTCTTGAGGGCGGAGCGTTCCAACTGCCTTACCCATTCCCGGCTGACGCCGAGTCGGTCTGCGATTTCTGAGCGGGACAGTGGGGGACCGTCATGCAATCCCCAGCGGGCGACAACAACCGCCTGCTCATTGGCCTCCAGCTGATCCACAGCCTCGCCCAGAAAACGATGTAGGGAGTCCTGCTCGGCGTTACCCGTTGTATCGCCGTACTGCTCCGTTGTGAGCGTGTCGATCAACGTACCGTCATCGTCGTCATAGCGCGGCGCGTCGAGCGAGATCGCCAAGTTGCGCACCTCAAGGATTTCCTTGGTTTTTTGTTTATCCATGCCCAGCTTTTTAGCGAGCTGCGCCGCATCGGGCTCCATACCCGTCTTGGCCTGTTCTATTGCGCGCTCTCGGTAGACTTTGTTCACTTGGTCTTGAACGTGGGTGGGCAAGCGAATCAGGCTCCCCGTGTCGCCGACGTAGCGCCTGACCGCCTGTGTGATCCAGTTGAAGCAGTAGGTGCTGAACCGATAGCCCTTCGCATACTCGAACTTTTCAGCCGCTCTGATGAGTCCCAATGTGCCTTCCTGAACGAGGTCAAGATACCCCACGCCACGGCCACGGTATCGCCCCGCGATGGAGTGGACCAGTCTGAGGTTATGCATGACGAGAGCATCCCGCGCTTCGGTGTACTCTCTGAGCGCTCTTCGGATGCTCTTAAGCACTGGGGGCTCCAGTGCGATGGGTGCGGGCGGCGACAACCAATGCCGTGACCAGTGGCCAATTGCATCTGCTACTGCGTCGGGAAACTGACCTCCGGCGCGGCGCAACATGAACACCGCGATTCCCACTGTGAGGCTGGCTGGAATCTTGAGGCCATTCACCGTATCGGCATGGTGTTTTTTCGACCCGCGTTTCCTCAATGTCTTGGCGGCTTCTACCGTGATGCCGGCGAGGTCCCCGTCTGAAAAATAGGGCGCGAGCTCACGACGCAGTGTGAAGTGCTATTCACGGCTGG
>JAHEJH010000003.1 GCA_024638905.1 Luminiphilus sp. | reverse complement strand
TATGGCGAATAATGTCAAAACCCGAGTCGCTGCGCTCCGATTCGGGAGTCAGCTCAACGAACATCACACCAATTCTGTCAGCTACAGCGTCAGGGCCACCACCGCTGGACCCGGGTAGCAACGTTTGGGTGTTCATAGACCGTATACCAGGAACACTGAACACGCGGCGCTCAACACTTCTCACCAACTTATCAACTTCCTGGGCAGAGAAATTCCCGCGCCCACTTACAGAAACCGTCAGAAACTGCGGGTCAGTGTCGTTGAAAAAGATCGTCCCTTTCCCGTAATGACCATATGCCCAAAAAATACTGATCAACAACACTGCGATAGCGCCGAGAGTAGCCGCGGGTTGCGCACACACCTCTCTCATAGCGCGCGCATACAAACCCGTAAAACCACCTAGACGGGTGGGATCCCCATGCTCCAACTCGTCTCTTATTGCAACCGGGACGGCCGCGTGGGCGGTGGGCTGACCAAATATGGTGCCCAATACGGGACCGAACAAAAGTGCGTACAAGAGGGACCCACTCAGGACTGTGAAGACAGTGACTGGAAGATAACTCATGAATTGACCGGGGATACCAGGCCAAAACATAAGTGGCAAAAAGGCTGCCAGTGTCGTGGCGGTGGAGGCCGTCACCGGCCAAAACATTCGCTTTACAGCCTCGGCATACGCCGCCTTGTGATCAGCCCCCTCGCTCATTCTGCGGTCCGCATACTCAGTCACGACAATCGCGCCGTCGATTAGCATGCCCAAACCAAGCAACATGCCGAACATCACCATGAAGTTGAAGGTATAACCAAGTAAGTAAATAACGATTACCGAGAATAAAAGTGAGACTGGGATGCCCAGTCCGACAATCAAGCCACTTCGAAAACCCATTGCCGCCACGACGATCACCATAACGAGCGCCAACGCCGTCATGATGTTGCCCTGCAGTTCAGTCACCTGCACTTCGGCAAATTCAGATGTAATCAGCGAAGGTTGAATGCGAATGCTGCTGGGTAGCTGCTCCGCCATCTCCTCGACGATCTCCAAAACAGCATCTGACGTCTTGATGACATTCGCATCAGGTCGCTTCTTCACCTCAATGAACATTGCCGTCTGACCGTTAAATCGCGCATAACTCGCGCGGTCTTTAAAGCTTCGACGTATTTCAGCGACATCCGCCAAAGTCACTACCGTGTCGCCACTTACACGCACAGGCAGATTCATCACGTCCTCGGCAGTCTCAACTACCGAGGGCACTTTCACCGCGAACCGACCACCACCGGTCTCAAGACTGCCAGCAGGAATCAGCCTGTTATTTCGTCGTAAGGTGTCAGCAAGCGCCTCGCTTGAAATCCGATAGGCCTCAAGCGCCTCAGGGTCAATCAGAACTTCCAACACCTCTTCGCGCGCGCCTCGCATATCAGCGCTGAGAACGGAAGGCACCGTCTCGATGGCGTCCCGCAGCAAGAGAGTTGCCTCATACATTTGTCTCTCGCTAGCGCCTTCGGATAACAGGTTGATCTGCAGTAGCGGGAAATCGTCGACATTAAGCTCTTCAACAAAGGGCTCTTCTGCCGTAGTGGGAATTTCCGATTTGGCTCGATCGACAGCTTCTCGGGTATCGAGCAGGGCAATATTCAAGTCCACTTCTGGTTCGAATTCGACACCCAGAGAAACGTAGCCTTCGGACGCTACTGCCGAGATTTCCTTGATCCCCTCGACTTTGCGTAATTCAACCTCTACGGGTTGAATGAGCAGGCGCTCACCATCTTCGGGCGAGATACCCTCATGCACAATTCCAATTAAGAAGTAGGGCAATACAATGTAGGGATCATTGGCGATCGGTAATGCGGCGCGAGCCAGTAGCCCACACAAGACCACCATCGACATCATCATAAGAGTCGTACGTGAACGACCAATCGCCGCGTCAATGAACCCCATCATCAGTCTGACAAACCGGTTGCTTCAACCGAGATGGCTTGAGCTTCCACTACCTGGCCTTCCGCTACGAATTCATGGCCAACGGTAATAAGGCGGGCGCGTTCCGGTAGCCCTGTCACCCAAGCCCCATCTGGCGAATCCTCAAGGATTGCAATTGGGTAAAACTCGACTCGACCTTCTCGATCGACCGTTCTAAGACCCAGCTCACCGGCGTCATTAAGTGTGAATAGGGAGGGAGACACTCGATGGGCACTGACGGTTTCCCCGGGCAGATCCACCACCGTCGTAAGCCCTGCTCGAATCGCGTAGTCAGGATTAGGAATGGTGATTTCAACCAAGTAGGTGCGAGTCACGTCATCGGATTGGCTGCCAACGAAAGTGATCGTGCCTTCAACGTACTCGCCGTTGCTGGTTCGGGCGCTGGCACCCTCCCCTAACCGAAGCGCGCCGACATCACGCTCGGAGACGGAGACCTCAACGAGGATTGGGTTCAAATTAATTAACGTGGCACATATATCCCCGACTCGAGCGAGGTCTCCCACTACCAGAGGCTGTGTCTCAACTACTCCAGAAAACGGCGCCGTTACTTTTGTGCGTCTCAAATCGAGTTCTCGCCTAAGCAAATTGGCTTTTGCTGATTCAAGCCGTGCGGCAAGTTGCGCTAGCTGGGCCTCTGCGAGCAGTCCGTCGCTTTGAAGAGCCAACGCCCCGTCGTACTCAATCTGTGCTTCAGACACGGTCGCCAGCGCCTCGGTGACCCGGGCTGATCTGTCGTCGGTCGAGATCTCACAGAGCACCTGTCCCTCTGACACTCGTGCGCCCCTCTCTACCGGTCGAGACACCACTCTCCCCGAAATTTCTGCACGAATGCTCGCGGTCTGTTTACTGACCGTCTTACCTCGGAAGATACGCCTATTATTTCTTGGCTCGGAACGGATTTCCTCTACCACCACAGAAGGCAGGGTTGACTCTGACATCGCTGCCATCGCATCCGCTAAGTTCGGCACTGGGGCTTCTGGCTTAGAAAACAGTCCCGATGCGAGCCATAGCAGAACCAGGGCAGCAAAGATTGAAGCCACTTTCAGGTTTTTTCTCATAATCCTCGATCTTTTCGACGTCCGTCGCCATCAGTGAACAGAACAATAGCGGCTTACTCTCTCTCGCAACATAACGATAAGAGTCAACCAGATATCAACAAGCTCAATGCTGGTTTTGCAGGCGCGATTCTACTCTCGACCTCGCGGCAATACACCTGCGGGATGGGCATTCACCAGAGGCTTGTGAATAATGTCGAGCACCTCCGCTCCGGCCGAAAGGGGCTCTGATACTGTCTGCTGGAGGCGTTCACCAGTCCTCTCATCCAGAGGCGGTATCGGTAGCCAGCTCACTTTATTTCGACGCGCCGCGTCAGCTACTCGAATCTGTCAACGGACAAGTATCTCGCCCAACGTAAACTTGCCCTGTGTTTGTACGCCTGACTCGCCAATTGGTCGTCCCACAGCCAAAGGCACATTGCCAACATAAAGAGGATAAGCACCGGGTTTTATGGGCACAAAACTGATGTGCGCCGATCCTATTTCGTCGCACTCAATGGCATTGAAGCTGAGGCCTTGCAGATGCACCTCGATATCACCCACGGTCACCAAGCGCAGATGGGCATTATTTAAAAACTCGGATACTTCGATTCGCCAGCCCGTGAGGTCATCCCGTACGTCAGGACAATCAATGGTGAGACGGTAATATTGGCCGGAGTTCAAAACGAGCTGATCGGGCTGCAGTTCGGGAGCTCCGTCAGCCGCAGTGGTGATCGTGAGCGCGATGCGCTCTGGAGGATATTGAGCCAAATTTCCGAGAGACTCGGTGGCCGCCACAGATGCAAAAGCATGCAAAAGCGTGAAGGCAGCACATAGAAAAAAGAATGGTGGCTTGGCGCTCATATCTTCGCTCAACTCCGACTGACAGTCTTCTTGCCCGACGATATCGCGGCTCCCTCTGGATGGCCAGTCAAGCGCATAGCGATCTAGGACAATACCGAGCTAGCTGCTATTTGGAGATATACTAGTTTCACACTGACTCGTTGCAAATCCGCTCTGCGATCCAAAAAAAGGAAACCGTGCATGGCACTCGTACAGGCAAACGCGCCCTCCTCCAATTTTTTCCTCGACGGCAACTTCAGTCCGGTACATGAGGAACGCGATACCGAGAATATGGAGGTGATCGGCACCATACCGAACGACCTACAGGGCCACTTTCTTCGTGTAGGACCCAACCCTGTTCATGTATTTAGTGAAGAGGCGTATCACACCTTTGACGGTGACGGCATGATTCACGCCATCGAGTTTAGCAATGGTAAAGCACGCTACCGCAATCGCTTTATCGATAATGAGGGCTTCAAGCTCGAGCAGGAGCGTGGTGACTGGGTTTACAAAGGCATGAAATCCCTCATGGACCCGACCCCTTCGCGGATTCCCGAGGGCGCTCCGAGTTCAAAGAACTTGGCAAACACGGCCTTCGCGTATCACAACAACACGCTGTATGCGCTCCATGAGCCCTCGCAACCGACGGTAATCAGTCTGCCCGATCTCAATACAGAAGGTCCGACCGATTTCGACGGCAAGCTGACCCATCCGTTCACTGCCCATCCCAAGATCGACAAAAACAGTGGGGAGCTGATCGCTTACGGCTATTCCTTTCAGGCACCCTTCGTGAGTTATTCGGTCATCGACCAGCGCGGCAATCTGGTGCACACCTCGCCTATTACGATCCCACGATCCATCTTCATGCATGACTTCGCCGCGACAGAAAAATACACCCTGTTTCTCGACTTCCCGATTACGCTCGATGTCGGACGCGCCATCGCAGGTGGTCCCGCCGTCGATTTCGAGCCGCAGTATGGATCTCGTATCGGTGTCATGCCGCGCTTTGGGACTGATGGAGATGTTCGCTGGTTCGATGTCGAGACTGGCGTTGTCATCCATACCGCGAATGCCTGGGATGAAGGTGACGAGGTCGTGCTGCAGGCCTCAAGGTCCAACACGGCTGATATCGCCGGTGCCGGCACCTCGGAAGGCAACAATCTTCAGGAGAATCAGGGTCGCCTGCACGAGTGGCGCATAAACTTAGAGACCGGTGCCGTCAACGAACGCACGCTAAGTGAGACACCCTGCGATTTCACGCGGGTCAACGACGACTACGCCTGCCACAAAACCCAGTATGTGTACGCCGGTATCTTTAATACTGAGCGCGCCTTCACGTTCGACGGTGTGATGAAGTACGACAACGAGTCGGGCGTGACCACCGAGTATATATACGGCCCCAACCGCCATGGTGGGGAAGCAGTATTTGCGCCTAAGGTCGGCAGTGTTTCAGAGGACGACGGTTACTTGGTGTGTTTTGTCCATGACGAGGCTGAAAACCAGAGCGAGTGCCAGATTATCGATGCCCAGGACATCACTGCAGGGCCCATCGTCACCATCATCATGCCCTTTAGAGTGCCCTACGGCTTTCATGCGGGTTGGGTGGGTGCTCAGTAAGGACTCTCTCGATTCGACGCAGTAATGTCTGCGGCTTGAGCTGGCGTAGAGGCAGACTTACTTTACGGGCAGTGAATCCCATTGCTCCCAGTTAATTGTCCTGCCGGGATAAGCAGGGTTCTCAAAGGGCCAGTCTGACGCCAACCAGCGTTGCACTACGTCGAAAAGATCCTTGTCCAAATCAGTCGCTGCTTCACTTTCCCGCACCCATAAAAACACTTCTACGTCATGCCCCGCCTTGTCAGTCGGATAGAAGTAAACGCAGCCCAGCACTTCAGATTCGTCGGGCGCCACCATCGTGTAAGCAAACGAAGTGCGATTCTGGAACTCCTTTTCGTGCCATCCGAGATCGATGAGGTTCTGCCTGAGAGTCAATCCAGTTGGCCAACCGCTATCTGGCCATACTTTGCTGACGCGCGCAGCGCTTGAGGTCACCGCCTCGAAATCTTTTTCAACATCGTCGATCGAAAGCATACGCAACGTAAAGTTCGCCGTCGCAAACTCGTTTGGCACAACAAATTCAGTAGGCAGAAACGGACGTTTTGATTGAGAACCCATGATCTACCTCAACGGGTGGAGAGGGCTATTCCCACTCAATCGTGGCGGGCGGCTTGCCAGAAATATCGTAGGTCACGCGGGAAATGCCGGAGATCTCGTTGATGATGCGGTTCGAGACGGTCTCCATCAGCTCGTAGGGTAAGTGCGCCCAGCGGGCGGTCATGAAATCGATCGTCTGCACCGCGCGAATGGCAATCACCCACTCGTAACGGCGCCCATCCCCCACTACCCCAACAGACTTAACCGGCAGGAACACCGCGAACGCCTGGCTGGTTTGGTCGTACCACCCGGCGTTACGCAGCTCTTCGATGAAAATGGCGTCGGCGCGCCTGAGTAGGTCGGCGTATTCTTTTTTCACCTCACCGAGAATCCGCACGCCAAGACCTGGGCCCGGGAAGGGGTGGCGGAACACCATGTCACGCGGCAGGCCCAGTTCCAGACCAATGCGCCGCACCTCGTCCTTGAACAGCTCTCTCAGCGGCTCCACCAGCTCTAACGCCATGTCCTCGGGCAAGCCGCCGACGTTGTGATGGGATTTAATCACGTGGGCCTTGCCGGTTTTGGCACCAGCTGACTCGATCACATCGGGGTAGATCGTGCCCTGCGCCAGCCACTTCACCCCTTCTATTTTTGCCGCCTCCTCATCGAAGACCTCAATAAAAGTGTTGCCGATAATTTTGCGCTTAGCCTCCGGGTCTTCCTCATCCAAAAGCTTGGAGAGAAAGCGCTCCTCGGCGTCGGCGCGAATGACTTTCACGCCCATGTTCTGGGCGAACATGGCCATCACCTGGTCACCCTCATTGAGGCGCAACAGGCCGTTATCCACAAACACACAGGTCAGCTGATCGCCAATCGCGCGGTGCAGCAGTGCCGCAACCACCGAGGAATCCACCCCGCCGGATAGACCCAGCAGCACCTTGTCGTCGCCCACCTGGTCGCGCACCCGCGCGATGGCGTCCTCCACAATGTTGGCCGGGGTCCATAAGGCCTCGCAGCCACAGATCGACAGCACAAAGTGGTGGAAAATTTCTTCGCCCTTCAGAGTATGGGTGACCTCCGGGTGGAACTGAATGCCAAACCAGGGTTTGTCGCGATGCGCCATACCGGCGATCGGGCAGCTCTCGGTCTCGGCAATCAGCTCAAAGTTCGGCGGGAGCTCGGATACCTTGTCCCCGTGGCTCATCCAGACATCGAGCAGTTGCTGGCCGCTGTCATCGGCGCCGTCGGCTAGTTCAGCAAAAAGGCCGCCTTCAGCCGTGCGCCGAATTTGTGCGTAGCCGAACTCCGAGGTATCTGAGCCCTCTACCTCTCCGCCAAGCTGCGCGGCCATGGTTTGCATGCCGTAGCAAATCCCAAGGATGGGCACATCAAGATTGAAAACTACCTCAGGGGCTCGGGGTGAATCGGGTGCCGTGACGGACTCGGGGCCACCGGACAGGATGATCCCGCTGGGACCAAACTGCTGGATCTCATCATCTTCGGAATCCCACGGAATGATCTCGCAGTAGACCCCGACCTCGCGAATGCGGCGGGCAATCAGCTGCGTGTACTGAGAACCAAAGTCGAGAATCAGCAAACGATGGCGATGAATATCCTGTGTCACGCTCTAGGCTCCGCGCACCGTTCTGAGTGCCTGTACTGAATGAGGGTGTTACCGAACAGGGTAATTCGGCGCTTCCTTGGTAATCGACACATCGTGAACGTGGGACTCCGACATACCCGCAGAAGTTACCCGCACAAACTGCGGCTCGGTGCGCATCGCGCCCATCGTGGAACAGCCCGCGTAACCCATGGCTGATCGCACTCCGCCCATCAATTGATGAATGATTGCGGACACCGGTCCCTTGTAAGGGACCCTGCCCTCAATGCCCTCGGGCACCAACTTTTCAGCCCCCAAGCTCGAATCCTGAAAGTAACGATCCGAGGAGCCCTGATTTTGGGCCATGGCACCAATTGAGCCCATGCCCCGATACGACTTGTAAGTTCGCCCCTGATATAGCTCCACTTCACCCGGCGCTTCCTCAGTGCCGGCAAACATACTGCCCATCATCACGGCATCGGCTCCCGCTGCCAGCGCCTTGGCCAGGTCACCGGAGAAGCGAATACCACCGTCTGCAATAACGGGCACGCCTGAATCAGCGAGCGCCTCTGACACCAGCGCAATAGCGGAAATCTGCGGCACACCCACACCAGTCACGACGCGCGTTGTACAGATCGAGCCGGGGCCAATACCTACTTTCACGGCATCCGCTCCCGCATCGCGGAGCGCCACCGCGGCCTCGGCTGTGGCGATGTTGCCACCGATCACGTCAACGTCGGGATACGCCGCCTTGATCATGCTGACCCGATCCAACACATTTTTTGAATGGCCGTGGGCTGTATCCACCACCAGCACATCAACCCCCGCACGAATCAGCGCCTCCACGCGCTCATCAGTATCAGGACTGGTGCCCACAGACGCGCCGACTCGCAGCTGTCCGAAGCCGTCTTTACAGGCGTGGGGGAAAGATTCTGCTTTGTCGAAATCTTTGACGGTAATGAGGCCTTTTAGCCCGAAGTCGTCGTCCACAACGAGAATTTTCTCGATGCGGTGCTCATGTAACAGGCTCTGCACCTCTTCAAGGGGTGCGCCCTCTTTGACCGTGACCAGTTTTTTCTTTTTGGTCATGATCGCCGAAACCGGCTGCTCCGTGTCGGTCTCAAAGCGAATATCGCGGCGCGTCACAATGCCAACGAGGTTGCCAGACTCCATCACCGGCACACCGGAAATACCATTGGCTCGCGTTAACTCAATCAACTGCGCAATGCTGGCCGTGCTTTCGATCGTAATGGGATCTTTGACAACACCGCTCTCGAACTTCTTGACCCGGCGGACTTCCTCAGCCTGTTCCTGAATAGTCATGTTCTTATGAATAATGCCGATACCGCCTTCCTGGGCCAAAGCAATGGCTAGACGTGCCTCGGTGACGGTGTCCATCGCAGCGGATACCAGCGGAATGTTGAGCGGAATGTTGCGCGTCAGGCGCGTGACCAGCGAAACATCCTTGGCAGTCACCTCGGAATAGCCCGGCAGGAGGAGCACATCGTCGAAAGTGAGCCCTTCGTGTGCAATTCGGAGCATGTTGGCCTCGTGTTGCCCAATAGACAGCAATCTGCCGTATCGGGTCTCCCCAAACGCGCTAGTATACAGAGGGGCCCATGAACCGACAATGTCGGCGCCGTCTGAGGCCCTTTTGACCCGGTCACAGTGAACGTTTTGCCCATGTCCTTTGAATCGCACAACCCGCCCTCGCTCTCGGTCAGTGACTTGAACCGGGAAGCGAAGCGGCTGCTGGAGAGCCATTTCGACTGGGTATGGGTTGAGGGCGAGATCGGCAATTTCACGGCCGCAAGCTCGGGACACTGGTACTTCTCATTGAAGGATGCGGATGCACAGGTGCGCTGCGCGATGTTTCGCCGCGCCAACAGCCGCGTCAAGATCCGCCCCAATCAGGGTGACTCGGTGCGGATTCGGGCGAAGGTCTCACTATATGAGGGTCGCGGCGAGTTTCAGCTGATTTGCGAGCACCTTGAGCCGGCAGGCGCAGGCGCCTTGCAGCTGGCTCTTGAACGTCTCAAAAAACAGCTAGCTGACGAAGGACTTTTCGGGGCAGACGCCAAAAGGCCGATCCCCAATGATGCAGTCACTATAGGGGTCATCACGTCGGCAACCGGTGCTGCCTTACAAGATATTCTGACGGTACTTGAGCGGCGCAGCCCCCACACCCGGGTCTACGTCTTTCCTGTCCCGGTGCAAGGGGACGGTGCCGCCGAGCAGATTGCCGCCGCTATCCATCAGGCCGATCACATGGCGAGCAGCGGCAAACTGCCCCTCGACGTCTTGATCGTCGGTCGGGGTGGCGGTTCACTCGAGGACTTGTGGGCCTTCAACGAAGAGGTGGTGGCGCGCGCGATCTATGCGGCGACGGTACCAACCGTATCCGCCGTGGGCCACGAAATCGATTTCAGCATCGCGGATTTGGTGGCTGACGCACGGGCCGCAACACCCTCTGCAGCGGCAGAGTTGATTTCGACAGATCAGAACGAGTTGCTACTGCACCTCGATAGCCTGCGGGACGCGCTCGGCCGATCGCTAAGACGGCAATTCAAGAGCCTGAACGAGCAAGTAGTCTTGTTGCGCAAGCGGGTGCGTCATCCTGGTCACGCATTGAGCCAACAGCGCAATAGCCTGATGGGCCTCTCTAACAACCTGCAGCGTGCTACCGAACGACAAGTGACTAATCGAAAAGCTCAAGCACGGCAATTGGGTATCCGTCTGGCCAACCAACACCCGCGACAGCGATTGGCACGACACCAGCTGCAGGCCCGACAACTCAGCCAACAGCTACAGCAACGCATTCGGCAACGGCTCAGAGACATGCGCTCAGCGGTCACACATCAGGAAAAACTGCTGGCATCACTGGGTCCCGAGCAGACCCTGAGTAGGGGTTATGCGATCGTCACGGGTGAGAACGGGTCGGTCATCAGACGTGCGACGCAGGCTAAAACCGGCGATGCGCTGAACGTGAAGTTGGGTTTAGGGGCCCTCACTACTACCGTAACAGGACACCGGGAGGACTGATCAATACTTCGCGGGCAAACGGGTATTGATCACGATGTGCCGACCTTCGAAACGAATGTATTCGCCGATCGTCAGATCCTTGAGGATGCGTGCCACCATCTCGCGCGACGCGCCCACCCGGTCTGCAATATCCTGCTGGGTTAGCTTCTCGGGTATAAACAGCGTCCCGTCGCCGCGTTCCTCCGCCAAATCCATCAGCACATTGGCAACGCGGCCGTAGACATCTTGTAGCGCCAAACTTTTGACGTCTGCAGTCAGCTTGCGCACGCGGCCGGCAAGATTACTGATCAGCTGCTGTGTAATGCCTGGGTGATCTTCCAGCACGCCGGAAAAGTCTTCCTTCATCACAATCCGGAATTCTGACTTTTCCACCGTACGCACTGAAGCTGAGCGGGTGGAGTCGTCCAGCAGTGCCAATTCACCGAAATAGTCCCCGGGCCCGAGGGTATTCATGATGAATTCCTTGCCGTTCTTGTCGCTGCAGTAAACCTTGACCTTGCCGGACTCAATGACAAAGAGCGAATCAGCGGGGTCATTTTCGTGAATCACAACAGTGTTCTTTGGGAATGCTCGGGTCGTACTGCTGCCTTCCAGCGCCTTCAGCTCTTCGTCCGACAGGCCGTGAAATATTTCCACTTGATCTAGCATAAGTGGTGTGCCTCATTTTCTCCCCAAGTTGGTGCGATACTACCCCATGAACCGCGTGTCGCCTATCCCCAAAGGTGACTGTGCCGCGCGATCGAGCGTTCATCGGTATACTTTGGGCGAGGGCTAACGAGGCAACCCTTTTGGCGGCAGAGACAAACCAACCTGATCAATGGGCCAGCCGGATTTTGGCATCCGCCCAGCCCCTCTTGGCCGCCGCGGCGCGTCCTACGGTGACCATCGACGCCCCTATGGATAGTGATGTTGAAGCACTGCAGGAAGGCCTCGAGCGCATCCGCGAATTGCTGGCGTCGCCCTCAAGCGATATGAACCACGACCTGCTCAATTTGATCGGCGCAATCAGGGGTTATGCCGAAATGCTCTACGAGGATATCGCGCTGTTACATCCCGCGCTGAAAGAGACGCTGCCCGCTGTTTTATCCGCAGTAGACAGTACTCAGGTCACGCTGGAAATGCCGACATCTGACGACTCTCCTCCCCGCAAAACCGAAGCACCAGGGGTCATTCTGGCGGTCGACGATATGCCCGAGAACCGCGAGCTGATCAGTAGGCTCCTGTCCCGGGCAGGACACACCGTCATTTCCGCTGAATCCGGCGAGGAGGCACTGGAACTCCTCGAAACACGCGGGATGGATGTTGTACTGCTGGATCTCATGATGCCCGGTATTGGCGGAGCCGAGGTACTGCGGCGGATGAAAGAGCATGACGGTCTTCGTGCCACGCCAGTGATCATGATCAGTGGCCGCCAGGATATGGACCAGATCATTGCCTGTATTCAGTCTGGTGCTGATGACTATCTACTCAAGCCCTTCAATCCAGTTCTGCTGCAGGCGCGCATCTCCGCGGGGATCGAGCGCAAGCGCTGGCACGACCGGGAAGAGGATTATCGACATCAGCTGGAGCGCAATGAGCGCTTCATCCGACAGACCTTCGGTCGTTATCTCTCGGATGACATCGTCTCCCAGTTACTCGAAGCACCCGAAGGACTGGAACTCGGCGGTGACCTGCGTGAAGTCACCATCATGATGTCCGATATTTGCGGGTTCACCAGTCTGGCTGAGCACCTGCCACCGCCTCAGGTAGTGGCGCTGCTCAATCGCTACTTTGAGCAAATGACCGGCATAATTTTCGATCACGAAGGCACCATCGATGAATTTCTCGGTGATGCGATTCTTGCCGTTTTTGGCGCGCCCAAGCGGCAGCAAAATGATCCCGAACGAGCCGTTCGTTGTGCACTGGCCATGCGCGAGGCGATGACTACGGTCAACGCCGCTAATAAAGCAGCAGGGCTACCCGAACTTCAGCATCGCATCGCACTCAATACCGGTTCTGTGATTGCCGGGAATATTGGCTCGGAGCAGCGCGCCAAGTACGGCTGCGTCGGTCACGCCATGAACGTCACTTCCCGAATTGAGGGGCACACGGAAACCGACGAGATATTGATCTCTGATGCCACCCGGCAGGCGCTCCCTGAAGATATTTTTGAGCTGGGCGAGCCCCGGGAGCTGATCGTCAAGGGCATCGACGATCACATTCTTGCCTACCCCGTATTGGGGTTGAGGTCATGACAGGTTCCGAACCGACCATTCTGTTGGTAGAGGACAACGAGGTAAATCGAGATATGTTAGTGCGCCGGCTGCAACGCGCCGGTCACAAGGTGGCGACCGCTGGAGATGGCGAGGCGGCGCTCACCGCCATGCGCGAACAGCAACCGGCTGTTGTGCTCATGGATATGAATCTTCCCGTCAAGGACGGTTGGACTGCATGCCGCGAAGCACAACACGACGCATCGATAGCCGAGATCCCCATCATTGCCCTGACCGCGCATGCCATGGAGGAGGATAAACATCGAGCGCTTGAGGCGGGATGCAGCGACTACGCTACCAAGCCAGTCGACTTTCCCGATCTACTGACAAAGATCGCAGCACAACTCGATGCTCACCACTGAAGCCGTCTCGCAGCTGCGCCCGCGGCTCAGTCTGCGCGGCCGCCTATATCTGTTCTCCGGCGCCATTCTCATTCTGTTTGCCATCAATGTCGGCACTTCCCTATGGGGCAGCTTTGCGCGAAACGAGAGCTTGATTGCTTATCAAGAAGCGGTGACAGCAGCGCAACTCACGGCGGAGTTGGAACAGAATCTGCAGAACAAGCGCCAGCAGGTACTGGTACTGGCTACCTTGAGAGAGACCACTGACGAGCCATTGGATGCCGCCGCCTTGGGCCAGGCCTTTGCGGATCTGGAGATCATCACCGAGCGTCTCAGACAACTAGGTGGCTTCGGGGGTGAGGATCTGGAGACGTATTACCGACGACTGCACGACAGCATTACGGCGCTGCTTGCGGAGTGGCGCCAATTTTATGACGGCTATAACGAGGCCACACCAATATCAGATGTTGAGTCTGCCGTCTCCTATAACGACACGCAGCAGCGGCTGCAGGAACTCGATCAGCGGCAGTCTTTTGTTGCGGTTCAGCGCGCCAATGCTATTGACGCCACGATCACACTCACGGATCAGATTACTGTCGTCGGATTTATTGCCTCGATCGCCATTACGCTGGCGCTGGTGTTTGCCATGATCCGTAGCACCAATGCCTCGCTAACGCGCATGAAACGCGGCGTGGAGCGCTTCGGTTCCGGAGACCTGACCTATCGCATCGACGCGCAGCGTGATTCAGGAGAAATCGGCGACCTGGCCCGGACATTCAACGAAATGTCGACCAAATTGCAAACAGCGATCGAGGAGATGAATACGGCGCGCGCCGACGCCGACTCTGCCAATGCTGCCAAAAGTATGTTCCTCGCCAATGTCAGTCACGAACTGAGAACGCCGCTCAATGCCATCATCGGTTACTCGGAGATGCTTCAGGACGAGCTGGGAGATGGCGTGCAAATCGATCGCGAGCAGTTTCATCATGACCTCGCGACGATCATCTTCTCGGGCAAGCAGCTGCTCACGCTGATTAACGACATCCTAGACTTGTCGAAAATCGAGACCGGCAAGATGCAGGTGAGCCGCGAGGTCTTCAGCCCAGCAGGCCTCTTGGTGCAAGTGTGCGATGCCCTGTCGCCACTGCTTTTGCAAAACAATAACCGCCTGACGCTGGATATTGACAAGGACAGCATGCGCGACATGAACAGCGACCGAGGAAAGTTGCAGCAAATTGTCACCAATTTGTTTTCCAATGCCTGCAAGTTCACCAAAGACGGCGAGATCACCGTATCAGCGCGAATGAGCGAAGACGCATTGTTCGTGGAGGTCGCGGATACCGGTATTGGTATGACACAAGCGCAGCAAGACAGAGTGTTTGAGGCCTTTACTCAGGCTGAATCGAACACCGGTTTGAAGTATGGGGGCACCGGTCTCGGTCTTGCCATCGTGAGGGAGTTCTGCGCGATGCTGGGAGGCAGGATTGCCTTACAGAGCCAACCCGATCAAGGGTCCGTGTTTCAGGTTACGCTTCCGGCTGGCCCAACGTCAGTTCCCGCAGGCGCTTAAGCGCCTCCTCCCGCTTCTCTAGATCGGCTGACAACGCGGCATTCTCCGCACCCAGATTAGCTATCTGCTGCTCTAGCCCCGCAATCAACACCAGCACCAGATCGATCAGCACCGCTCGATCGCTGGCTGCGCCCATCGTCGATGGGCCTCCCTCAACAGAGTACTCAGAAAGGGTGTCTATCAGCGCCTGCCCTACGGACGCCTCTTTCGGCGCCTGCTCACCACCGGAGAGTGCGTGCTCCTCAAAGCGCTCCCCAGCAGCCACGTAATCTCCTTGGGAAAGCGCCTGAAGTCCGAGCATGAAGAGATCCGATGGGGACTCACCGGGGCATTGGCAAGAACCCGTTTCCTGCTCACTTGCTGAGCTCTGATCCGATCTGCTCTGCTCAGTGCTACCCGATGCAGAATCCGAGGGCAGTCCGGCACAACTGGAGAGCAGCAATAGTGCAGAAAGGAAAAGGAAATGAACGAGACGCTGGTGCTTCACCACAGTGCGGGCCCCTATAGGTTTGCAGGAGCATAGCACCGCGCAACGCGGCCAGACCAGCATTGCGGACAGATTATTCGTGCCGGAGATGAGGAAACAGAATCACATCCCGAATAGACGGCGAATTGGTCAGCAACATCACTAGTCGATCGATGCCAATGCCCTCGCCCGCCGTAGGCGGCAGGCCATATTCCAAAGCGCGGATATAGTCGTGATCAAAGTGCATCGCCTCGTCGTCCCCGGCTTCTTTGGCCGCAACCTGCGCTTTGAAGCGATCCGCCTGATCCTCCGCGTCATTGAGCTCGCTAAAACCGTTTGCCAGCTCTCGCCCACCGACAAAAAACTCGAAGCGATCGGTCACGAAGGGATCGTGATCGCTGCGGCGAGCTAACGGCGAGACTTCTGTGGGATACGCAGTGATGAAGGTGGGTTCCTGCAGCTGTGCTTCTGCCGTCTCCTCGAAAATCTCGATTTGGATCTTGCCCAGGCCCCAGCTCTTCTCGACTTTGATACCTAGCCGCCCAGCTATTGCCGCAGCGGCGTCTCTTTCAGCGATATCTTCGCTCGTCAGGTCTGGGTTGTGCTTGAGAATCGCCTCGACGACGGTCATTCGCTCGAAAGGTCTATCAAAGTGGAAGGTGGCGTCGCCATAAACCACTTCTGTCGAACCCAAGACCGATTGCGTGAGCTCCCGCATCAGCTCTTCTGTGAGATCCATGGCGTCACGATAATCTGCATAGGCCCAGTAGAACTCCAGCATGGTGAACTCCGGGTTATGCCGGGTCGACAGTCCCTCATTGCGGAAATTACGATTGATCTCGAATACTTTCTCCAGACCGCCGACAGTGAGGCGCTTGAGATAGAGTTCTGGGGCCACCCGAAGATACATCTCCATATCAAGCGTGTTGTGGTGCGTAATAAAGGGCCTCGCCGTGGCACCACCGGCAATGGGGTGCAGCATTGGCGTCTCAACCTCAACAAACTGCCGCTCAACCAGAAATTGCCGAATACATTGAACCGTCGCCGCACGGATACGAAAGACCTCGCGCGCTTCGGGGTTCACGATAAGGTCAACATAACGCTGGCGATAGCGCATCTCTTGATCCACGAGTCCATGGTACTTATCCGGCAAAGGTCGAAGGGCCTTGGTGAGCAAACGCCCCTCTTCCATGTTGATATAAAGATCGCCCTTACCACTGCGATGCAAGGGGCCGGATGCTGCAACGATGTCTCCCAGATCCCAGGTCTTGATCGCCTGAACGGCCTCTTCAGAGAGGGTGTCACGGTTCAGATACAGCTGAATGGTGCCCGACCCATCCTGAATGAGCAGGAAGGCGCCACGATTGCGGATCAGTCTGCCGGCCACCGAGAAACGATGATTTGCGGTCTCAAGCTCGGCCTTATCCTGAGATTCAAAATCGCTCTGCAGATCGCCGGCCAAGGCTGTGCGGCGGAAATCATTGGGAAACGCAGGACCCGCCTCGCGCAATGCAGCGAGCTTTGCGCGGCGCTCTGCGATCAGGCGATTTTCATCTTCAGGCTGCTGTGGCTCGTCCACGTTTGTCTTCCTTCTGTCTTGCCTTACAGGCCCTGCTTCAGGGACGCCTGAATAAAGGGGTCCAGTGCACCATCAAGCACTGACTGTGTATTGCGCGTTTCGACTCCGGTTCGGAGATCCTTGATTCGGGAGTCATCCAGCACATAAGACCTTATCTGACTTCCCCAGCCGATGTCCGCCTTGCTGTCTTCCATCGCCTGCTTCTCGGCGTTTCGCTTGAGCATTTCCATTTCATAAAGTTTCGCACGGAGCTGCTTCATCGCGTTATCGCGATTTTGATGCTGCGAGCGCTCCGTTTGGCAACTGCTAACGAGCCCGGAGGGCTCGTGGGTAATACGGACTGCGGAGTCAGTCGTATTGACGTGCTGTCCGCCCGCTCCCGAAGAGCGATAGGTGTCGACCCGCAGATCCGCCGGATTGATCTCGATTTCGATATTGTCGTCAATTTCCGGCGACACAAAAATAGAGGCAAAGGAGGTGTGCCGCCGCCCGCCGCTGTCAAAGGGTGACTTGCGTACCAATCGGTGTACGCCCGTCTCGGTCCGCAACCAACCAAAGGCATACTCGCCTTCAAACTGAATGGTCGCGCTTTTGAGGCCCGCCACTTCGCCTGCGGAAGCTTCGACCAGCGTCGTTTTGAATCCCTTGTCCTCGCCCCAACGCAGGTACATACGCAGCAGCATCTCAGCCCAGTCCTGCGCCTCGGTGCCTCCTGAGCCTGCCTGAATATCGAGGTACGCGTTGTTGGGGTCGGTCTCACCAGAGAACATGCGACGGAATTCGAGCTTCTCAAGCTCACTCTCAAGCCCAGCCAGATCCTGCTCTACGGATTGCGCGGTCTCTTCGTCGTCTTCCTCAACGGCGAGATCCAGCAAGTCACTGGCATCGTCACAACCAGCATCCAACACTTCGATAGTCGTAACAACGGCCTCCAGCGAGGCCCTCTCCCGCCCCAACGCCTGGGCTTTCTCGGGGTCATCCCAGACACTGGGTTCGGCCAGTTCGAGCTCGACCTCTTTCAGTCGATCCTGTTTAACAGCGTAGTCAAAGATACCCCCTGAGCACGTCAGTGCGTGCACGAATATCTTTAATTTGATTGATAAGAGGCGCTATTTCCACGGGCTTTCCAAGTTTGTCAGTCCCCACCGGGGAACGGTTAAAATAAGGGGCGTGAGTCTATCGGGTTGCGCGTGTGACTGCCATATCCGTCAGGTCTGCGGGATCGCTAACATGGCCAGAAAGACTCGATGACCAACTGCGGGCGGCGTTCACCACGATATTCATTCACATCCAGGCGATAGAGCGCGTGGAACGCCTCAAGAGGTGTTGCCAGCCATTGCGGCACATCAATATTGAAGGCGATGCCCTCGATTTCGGTGCCGTGGGCATCGACTGTCAGTTTGAGGTGTTTCTCCCCGACAATGCGATGACTAAGGACAGAGAATCGTCCGTCAAAAAGTGGCTCTGGAAAGTGCTGACCCCAGGGTCCTCCGCTCGCCAATTGCTCTGCCAGCAGGAGTCCAAAGTCGCCGGGGGCCAGCGCGCCATCACTCTCTTCGGTTCGCTCGGGCGTGATATGGCCCAGAGCTTCGGCCGCCGCGTCGTTTAGCGCCTGCTTGAAGCGATCCAGATCGTCCCTCGCCAAGCTCAGGCCGGCTGCCATCGCATGGCCGCCAAATTTTGTCAGCAATCCAGGATGTTGGGTCGCCACCTGATCGAGCACGTCGCGGAGATGAAGACCTGCAATCGATCGCCCTGACCCCTTCAGCATGCCGTCCCCTGCGTCAGCAAATACCAACGTCGGACGATGCACACGCTCCCGAATCCGTGAAGCCAGAATACCGATGACGCCCTGGTGCCAAGCGGGGTCATAGAGCGTCATGGCAAATAACGAGGCATCACTCTCCAAATCGATGGACTCCAGCTGTGCCAGTGCGTCCTGCTGCATGGACTGCTCGATATCCCGTCGCTCCCGATTGAGTTGATGCAGTTTTTCAGCAAAGCCTCGCGCTGATGCAGATGACTCCGCCAACAAACATTCGATACCGATCGACATATCGTCGAGTCGGCCCGCTGCATTCAGCCTAGGACCAACAATAAAGCCCAGGTCACTCGCCGTCGCTTGCCGGTGCTCTCGTCCCGCCACTTCAAATAGCGCCTCGATACCCGGTCTCGCGCGGCCACTGCGAATTCTCGCCAGGCCTGCGGCAACCAGAATCCGATTATTGCGATCAAGCGGCACCACATCGGCGACAGTGCCGAGTGCGACCAGATCGAGTGCGTCACCTAGATTTGGCTCTTCGATGCCCCCGGTGCTGAACCAACCTCTATCGCGAAGCGCTGCGCGCACAGCGCTCAGCACATAAAACATGACTCCCACACCGGCAAGCGATTTGCTGGGGAACCGACAGTCCGGCTGATTGGGGTTCACGATAACGTCCGCCGTGGGCAGTGAATCCCCGGGCAGATGGTGGTCGGTAATCAGGACGCTGATACCCATGGCCTGGGCCGCTGACACGCCCTCAACGCTGGAGATGCCGTTATCGACCGTGACGATGAGATCGGGCATTTGCGCGGCTGCCAGCTCGACAATCTCGGGCGTCAGCCCGTAGCCAAACTCAAAGCGATTGGGGACCAAATACGCCACCTCGCGAAGCCCCATCTGTTGTAACACCGAGACCGCCATAGCGCAGCTGGTGGCGCCATCCGCGTCAAAATCTCCGACAATGAGCACCCGGGCCTCACCCTCTATGGCATCAGCCAATAACTCGGCCGCATCAGCCACGCCCTTGAGACTGGTCGGCGGTAATAACTGATCGAGGCTGAGCGCCAGTTCACCGGGATCTGTGATACCCCGACCCGCATATACCCGCTTGAGAACTTCGGGCAGCGCCGCGTTGTGGAGGGCAGAGGAAATGTCGGCGTGACGCCGACTGACGTTAGGTGGGCTCAGCTTCGACACTGCGCCGCCATAAAGGCATGCACCGCAGCGATATCGTTGTCCAAAGTATCAAACCGCTCCTCGCGATCAAAAAGATCCGCCAGATGATCTGGCAGCGCGGGGGTTTGACCGGTCTTTGCCCGGGCTACGGCTGCCGGGAATTTAGCGGCGTGGGCAGTGGATAGGGTCACCATTGGACCCTCGCCGTCGCGCGCACACAGCCGCGCCGCTCGGGTACCAATTGCAGTATGGGGGTCCAAAAGCTGCCCCGTTTTCTCCCACGCCAACCGGATTTCCTCACAGGTTTCCTCGTCGGAGACTTTGGCGCTGGTAAAGAGCTTTTGGGCTCGCGCGAGTGCGGAATCCGTCAGACTAATCTCGCCCTCGGAGAAATCAGCCATCAACTGAGCGATTTGGGCGGCATCACCGTCATAAAGATCAAACAACAGCCGCTCAAAGTTGGACGAGATCGAGATGTCCATGCTGGGGGATAGAGAGGCCTCAATCGGTTGCCGGGCATAGGTACCCGTGGTCAGCATGCGGTGCAACACGTCATTGCGATTGGTGGCGATCACCAAATTGTTGACCGGCAGACCCATGCGGTGCGCCAGGTACCCCGCATAAATGTCGCCGAAATTGCCGGTGGGTACGGAGAAATTGACCGGCCGATCGGGCCCACCCAGCGCAAACGCCGCATAAAAGTAGTACACAATCTGGGCC
>JAHEJH010000205.1:76-4085 GCA_024638905.1 Luminiphilus sp. | reverse complement strand
GCGGGCTGCCTCGATATCCGGAGACGAATCCTGCTGTGTTGAGCCCCCTCGCGGCATCCCGCTGGTGCTGCAGCATCGGCAGTCTTACCAGCGCTTCAACGCCAGTCATATAGGCCCGGGTTTGGTCTAGGGCGTATTTATCGTCCAGCGATACGGCTTTGAGGAAAGATGCTTCGGCCTTGCCCATAACGCCCTCTAAATGCAATGTTTAGCAGAACATAGTTTGGCCGAGAGCGAGAGGCATTCGTATTCGATTTGTGGCCTTTATCGGATTTTAGTGGGATATTTAGTCCTATAAAGAAACATAAGAGAATAAAAATTCTATGAATTTACAGAAAATAGATATCCAGATCCTCGGGGCGCTGCAGCGCGATGCCACTATTTCTACCGCTGACCTCGCCACGCAGGTCCACCTCTCCCAATCCCCCTGTTGGCGCAGGGTGAACAAGTTAGAGGAGGCCGGCGTGATTGATCGACGGGTCGCCGTGCTGGATCGCCAAAAGCTGGGGTTGGAGGTGGTGGTGTTCGCCACCGTCAATCTGAACCAGGTGGGCAAACAGAATTTGCTCGCTTTCGAGCGCAGCGTGGAGTGCCATCCCGAGGTGGTGGAGTGCTACACCATGGCGGGTATCTGGGACTATGTGCTCAAAATTGTGTGCCGCGACATCCGGCACTACGAAGATTTTGTGCGCAACACTTTGTCGGCGTCAGATGCGATTCGAGAGTTGCACTCTCACATTGCCGTGACAGAGATCAAGAATACGACTGAGCTACCGTTGCTGACGGAATCCGAATAAGGGGCGACGACATCCTTAAAACGCGGGGGACATCATCCACGCTGGAAGTGTCAAATAGTCAGCACCGGGAATGACCGCCCCGATGATTCAGGATGCGTCATGCGGTCTGAGAAACCAGCACAATGCCTCGGCCTTACTGGGCCAAGGTGTCTTGTGATGTGCCTCTATGGCCTGCAGGTAATGATGATGTGGTGCGCCACTAGACAGTGCTTGCTCGGCAATGTCCAGAAGCTCGACTGGCGAAGCGCAACTCGGCGAGAGCACCTTCTGGGGGTCAGCCAGCATGAAGTCGTCCAGCGAGGCGGGCGGCGCTTCCTGAAACTCGCGGTGTTGCCATAACCCTGTTTTGGTATCGAGCGTATAAGAAGGCAACAGTCTGCTGCCCCATCTCGCAATCAGCGTCATCGCACGTAACACGTAATCAACTTCCTCTTCGGTGCTCAGCCAATGGAGGTTGAATCTCACCCAACCCGGACGCAGACAGCCAAACCCGCGCCCCACCTCGGCAGCCAGTGCCTCGGAGTGCGCGGGTGTCAGATCCAGCAAAGTATGGCCGTAGGGCCCGGCGCATGAGCAACCGCCCCTCGCTTGAATACCAAACAGATCATTGAGTAACCGCACCACAAATCCGTAATGCAGTTCTCCTTCGTCTGATCGAAAGCGCAGCGAGAAAATAGGCAACCGCTCAGCGTTGGCAGGTCCAAGCAGTTCAAGACCTGGTGCTGCCTGAAACTGTGCTTCGGCCTTGTCGACATGCTGCTTCTCTCTGTTAGCGATGACGTCATAGCCCACCTGTCTGGGAATGCTGATCGCCATGGCGCCGCGAATGGATTCGATAATGCCGGGTGTGCCGCCCTCCTCCCGATGCTCGGGTTCCGGGTGCCACTCGTGCCAGTCAGGTGTGACATAACGTACCGTGCCGCCGCCGATTTGGGAGGGCACCGTGTTGTTCAGCAGTTGTCGCTTGACTGCCAACACCCCACTGCTCCCGGGGCCACCGATAAATTTATGGGGCGAGAAAAAAACCGCATCAAGCGGGGCGTCCTCTCGATTCATGTTGATGGGCAGATAGGGCGCTCCGGCGGCATAGTCCCAGATGGCGAGTGCCCCGTGCCGTTTGAGAATCTGTGTAATGCCATGAACATCTGACTGAATGCCGGTCACATTGGAGGCCGCAGAAAAACTCCCTATGACGAGGGAACGGTTGCGGTGCTGTCGGAGTGTCTCGGTGAGTGCTCGCTGATCAATACTTCCCGCAGGGTCGAGCGGTATTCGAATCACATCGGCTGCGGTCTCGCGCCAAGGCAGCTCATTGGAGTGATGTTCGTAGGGGCCAACGAGTACCAGTGCGCGTTTGGTTGCTTCATCGGAGGAGTAGGAGGGTTGGATGTCAGCTGATTTCAGGCCGAGCAGGTGCACCAGCGTGTTCACGGCACTGGTCGCACCGGATCCACAAAAGATCAGTGCATCTTCGGGGCCCGCGTTAATCACATCCTTGATCGTCTGCCGCGCCCACTCCCTGAGCTGCCCTGTGTGGCGCCCGGTATGAGACGCCTCCGAGTGTGTGTTGGCGTAATGGGGTAACACCTCGCGGGCAATTGCGTTTTCGATTGAGGCCAGACTCCGACCACTGGCGGTGTGGTCGCAGTAGCGCAGAGGCCGCTCGCCAAAGGGGGTTTGTAGGGTTGTGTTTCGCCCAATGACCTGCTCCCGCAGTCTGCCGACCAAGTGCTCTGGGTCACTGCAGGGCGCTTTTTGAGGACTGGCGGTAAGAGGTGCAGGCATCACGGAGTGTTCAGAAATTCCACTTTGTCATCTTGTGGCAGAAGCTGCGCGCCATGTGTGCAATGTGGGTTTGGCACATCCCACACAATGCACATAATGTGTGATTAAATGGGAAATATTGAATAATTCGTGCAACGAGAGACCTTATGACGCAATCAGAGTCCATAGATGCACTGGATCGCAAGCTACTCCGCGCCCTGCAGCGTGACAGCGCGGAGCCCATTTCAGATCTGGCGGAACGGTGCGGGCTGTCGCGATCGGCGTGCAGCCGCCGCATAGCCCGCCTGGCGGAGGCGGGAGTGATCGAGCGGTCGGTTGCGTTGCTCTCGCAGAGCAAGCTGGGACTGGGCCTGACGGTGTTTATCGCCATCAAAACCAATCAACACAACGCGGTCTGGTCCAGCCAGTTCCAGCGCGCCGTTGAACAGCTACCGGGCATTCTTGAGGTGCATCGTTTGGGCGGCGATATCGACTATCTGGTGAAAGCCGTGGTGCCCGATATGCCCGGTTACGACGCGCTCTACCAGCAACTCATAAAGGCCGATCTGTTTGACGTCAGCGCGAGCTTTGTTATGGAGACCATGAAACACACCACCGAATTGCCTCTTTGACCACCCGACAATGGGCACTCCCTCGCTTTAAATCTTGTAACTTGGCTTTCTGAGCTGTTATGTGGATGGACCGTTAATGCGTGAGTCAGATGTGGGAGCCGAGTGACAGCCACTCAGCCCAAAACACATAGATGTATAACAAATCGGGGCTGGTCAACCCGCGTTTTTGGAGTTATTTTTACAACGACTCTGTTAGTCTATGTCCGGACATAATAAAAAGTCAGTCCTGTCAACAGTTTTGCGTCATTCGGCAGGCCCTGAAATTTTCATAATTATCATAATGAAACATTAACGAGGGAACCCATGAGTACGATTCGAAATGCTTCAATACTCGCTGTTGCGGTGTCTATGGCCATTTCCGGTCAGGTCAATGCCCAGCGATCAACGACCACCGAGATTGAAGAGGTAGTGGTCACTGCGCAGAAGCGCGAAGAGAACATGCAGGACGTCGCGATTTCCATGTCTGCGATGGATGCCAACACCATTCAAAAGACGTTCTCTAGAACGATCGATGAGATCACCGGCATGTCGCCCAACCTGGTGATTAACCCGATTCTCGGTAACGGCACGGTGGGTGTTTCCATCCGCGGTATGCAGCACGCCGAGGTGGAGAAGAGTTTCGATCCTGCGGTGGCGATCTACCAGGACGGCGTCTATCTTGCTACGACAACGGGCGCCCTGCTTAACGTGTGGGACGCAGAGCGCGTTGAGGTCCTGCGCGGCCCCCAAGGCACCCTCTTCGGTCGCAACACGATCGGCGGCCTTGTTCACGTTATCCGCTCAAAGCCTACCGGCGAGTGGGGCGGCAAGTTAATT
>JAHEJH010000204.1 GCA_024638905.1 Luminiphilus sp. | reverse complement strand
CAGCTCACCGAGCTTGTTCATCTCGCTAATCGCGTCCTTGTGGTCACGGCCCTTGGCCGCAATCGCCTTCTCGGTCTTGGTGCACTGGCGCTTCAGCGCTGCGAAGCGCTTTTTCGCTTCGACGGGGTCAGGCCCGACTGGCGCGTCATCTTCATCGTCATCCGACTCGCCTCTCGCTTCAGCGGCGGCAGCCATCTCGGACGCGGAGGGGACATGCTCAGCGGGGTCCAGATAGCCGATCATCACGTCAGTTAGCTTGCGCTCTTCTTTGGCTACGAGGTCGTACTCGTTGCTGAGTTGGCGAACAACATTGGGATAATGAGCCAGTGCGGCCATCAGCTCTCTAATGCCCTCCTCAATCCGTTTGGCGATGATGATCTCACCCTCGCGGGTCAGGAGCTCAACCGTGCCCATTTCACGCATGTACATGCGCACGGGGTCGGTGGTGCGGCCCGCTTCCTGCTCCACGGCGGCCAGCGCGGCGGCAGCTTCGGCGGCGGCGATCTCGTCTGCGGAGCGGTCACCCTCGGACATCAGCAGCTCATCAGCATCCGGCGCCTGCTCAAACACCTGAATACCCATGTCGTTAATCATCTGAATGATGTCTTCGACCTGATCGGGATCAGAGATGTCCTGCGGGAGGTGATCGTTGACTTCGGCGTAGGTCAGATACCCCTGTTCTTTTCCCTTTGCAATCAGGGCTTTAAGTCGGGATTGCTGATGCAATGGATCGGTCATACGAAGCCTGCAGTGGTGTGGTGCAAAAATGGCCGGCGAGTATAACGGCTTAGCCCTTACAGCACCAATGGGATTGGTGGGAATTTGCCGATGCTGGCTGCCCCTGGTCTGGCGGCTAACCGCCTCAATTTCGTCCCGGTTATCGCGGCTGAGGGCCGGTATATCGGGGCGCGGGCCGAGAGCCCAGTCACCCATCGTCTGGTTGGTTATTCAACCATTCTTTCGTCCAGTTTATTCGGTCGCTGGCGCCAGGCGGCATTTCGCCATCCAATGCGGCCTCAGATGCTGTCGGTGACAAGACATGTATACTGTAGTTGTTGGATAGAAAATAACGAAAAAAAGCCGCAGTGATTGGGTCGTGAGGGTCGCTGACATGTCTTTGAATTCTGTAATTAAGTGGGGATGTTTCCTGGTGGTCAGCATTCCCATCGCCTCGGGTTTAGCTGGCTTTGTCTCGGCACAGCCCGGGAACAAAGATGACGATCGGATTATCAACGGGCAAGAAGTCAGCATCTCACAAGTGCCCTGGCAAGTCGCGGTGGTGTCATCAAGCGAACCAAACGATTTTTACGCGCAGAGCTGCGGCGCGTCGATTCTCAGCGAGAACTGGATCCTCACTGCGGCCCACTGTTTCGTTTTCGCGGACCAGCCCAACACAGCAGCCGCTGACATTGAGATTTTAGCCGGTGTGACGACGTTGGGAGAGAGTGGCAGCTCCCGCACCTCGGTGCAGCAGATAATCGCGCACCCATCCTATGACCCCTCCACCACAAACAACGACATAGCGTTGTTGAAGTTGGCTGCGCCTGTGGGCCTGAATGGCACCTCCAAGAAACCCATCGCGCTGCCGTTTGAGCAACTAACAGCCACTTGGCCGGCTGCTAATACCCCCGCTACAGTCAGTGGATGGGGTAATACCTCTGCCACGGAAAGCGCGTATCCACAGGCTTTGATGGCTGCCGAGGTGGACGTCCTCACGAGTCCTTCTGAAACTCAGTGCGGCTCTTATCCAACTGGCGAATACGTGCCTGATACGATGCTGTGCGCCGCAGAAATGACCGTGGGGAAAGATGCGTGTCAGGGTGACAGCGGTGGGCCACTGGCGGTAGAGGTCGCAGGCACTTGGACACTGGCAGGGATTGTTAGCTGGGGGTACGGCTGCGCTGATCCGCAATATCCCGGTGTTTACACCCGGGTTACCAGCTTCCTTGACTGGATAAAGTCAGAGGCGCCCGAGCTTGACCCGGACTATGGGGATAACGAGGAAGAGGAAGAGGAAGAGGAAGAGGTAACAAATGGTCTGCCGGTCTGGTTACTTTACGAGGCGACCAAGTAAGAGCACCGAGACTGCCGAGGCCGAGCCTTATCATTCGTTCCTGAGCCGCTGAAGTCGCACTCGGTAGTATTTAAATACAGTGCGATGGAGCCGAGAGTTTTCTCAGCTTTTCCCTGAGAGTGCCCGGATTTTCTGTGTCAGGCTCAGCAGCTGCTGTTTTTCTTCAGCGGTAAGTTCCTGATAGGGTTTGCGCTTAAGTATTTCGAACTGCTGCCGCGCGGCATCCAGCGCAGGGTGTCGGTTCAGTTTTTCGACCAACGCTGAGCACAGGGCTTCGAGTCCAGCGTCTTCTTCCACAGTCTCCCGGCCCGCCAGCGCATTAAGGAAGTCGCCCTCGGGCGTACCAAACCAGAATCCCAGCAGCGCCGCGGTCGTGACCTCGGGATGTCTGCGGATATGGATAACCAACTCGGACAGCAACACCGCATCGCGGCTGCCTTCTGTGGCCAGTAACGCTTCAGGTATATGCTTCACCAACGTGGGTTTCAGCACAAGCAGCCCCAACAGGCGGTGAATCGGGTTTAGAGAGCTCGGCGAGAGACTCTCCACCATCGGCTCCTCAATGGGCATCACGTCTTCGGGGGGTGGCTCCTCCGGGTCTGTTGGCGGCGGCCCATCCGGGGTAGATGCGGGCGCTAACGCGCCGGGCTCTGGACGAGGTGCTGGCGGCGGCTGCAAACGCTTAAGGCTGTCGACATCGATGCCCGTTTTTTCTGCCAGGGCCTGATACATCAGGGTTTTAAAGACCCCTTCTGGCAGTCGATGCAGATGTGGCGCAGCCAGTTTGGAGAAGCGCGCCCGGCCGTCCATGCTCTCCAGATCAAGTCCTTCCGCCAAGTGCTTAAACAAAAACGTTTCCAGAGGGTCGGCGTGGTCAAACAGATTCTCGAGAAAAGCTTTGCCCTTGGCGCGCACTACGGTGTCGGGATCCTCGCCCTCGGGCAGAAATAAGAATTTCGCCTGCCGCCCATCCTGCATGGCAGGCAGTGTTGCTTCGAGTCCGCGAAAAGCGGCCTTGCGGCCGGCGTCGTCGCCGTCAAAACAGAACACCACCTCGGGCACGATGCGGAACAGCCGCTCAAGATGCGTCTCGCTAGTGGAGGTGCCCAGCGTAGCCACGGCGTAGGGGATGCCGTGCTGGGCCAGCGCGATCACATCCATGTACCCCTCCACCACCACAATGCGCTCGAGTCGACGCGGGTGTTTGCGCGCCTGCCACAAGCCATAGAGTTCGCGGGATTTTTGGAACACCGGGGTTTCAGGAGAATTCAAATACTTGGGCTTGTCGTCCCCTAGTACGCGACCGCCAAAGGCAATCACTCGGCCGCGCTGGTCCTGTATCGGGAACATGACTCGCTCTCGAAAGCGATCATAGGTGCGGCCCTTGTCGTTTTTCACCAACATGCCCGAGCGCATCAGCAGATCCTGCGAGGCGTCGTCACCGCCACTGGTCTGCATGAGGTTGTCCCAGCCCGCTGGTGCGAAGCCAATGCGAAAATCTCTGGCGATCTCGCCTGTGAGACCCCGGCCCTTGAGGTAGTTCACGACCTTGTGCCGCTCGGCATGTTGCCGCAGCGCGAGCTCATAGAATTTGCTTGCGCGATCGAGCGCTTCGTAGAGCGGTTTATTCTGATCTTTAGGTGGTTCGCGGCCACCGCGGGGGTCATCTTTGGGTACTTCGAGACCTACGGTTTGTGCCAGACCTTCGACCGCTTCACGGAAATCGAGCCGCTCGTAGTCCATCACGAATCCGATGGCATTGCCCCCGGCGCCACAACCAAAGCAGTAGTAGAACTGCCGCTCCGGGTTCACCGAGAAGGAGGGGGTTTTTTCGTCGTGGAAAGGGCAGCAGGCGCTGTAGTTTTTGCCTGCCTTTTTAAGCTTTACGCGGCGATCGATGACCTCAACGATATCGAGGCGATCCAGTAGATCATCGAGAAAAGCTTGCGGGAGTCTTGCCACGGTTTAGTTGTCGGAGTCGCTCGTTCACGAGTAGTGCCGTTGGCAGCCCGTG
>JAHEJH010000198.1 GCA_024638905.1 Luminiphilus sp. | reverse complement strand
CGATCACAAAGTCGATGAAGTTACTGCCCTTCACGAAGGCGAGCGCGACATTCATGCCAAAGGGTTTGTCGGTGAGCTCGCGCATTTTCAGGACCTCACCACGGATCGCGTCGAGCTCACCGGAGCCGGTTTCAATAATACCCATACCACCGGCGTTGCAGACTGCCGAAGCGAGCTGAGAGCGGGCGATCCAGCTCATCGGCGCCTGAATAATGGGGTAGTCGGTCCCCGTGATCTCGGTGACTCGATTTTTGATAGGTGCAGCACTCATTGAGCGTCCTCCAACATTGGCTCTATTCCGGTACCGGCAATCAGACTATCGACGCGTGCCCGATCAGCCGCCGATAGCTGCCCGTATTGATCCCGAGTCCATTGCAAACACTTGGCCTGATAGGGGAAGGTCCGCTGGTGCCACCTCGCGCCATCGATCTCACACTCCCATGTCTTCTCTTGCGCCATCACGGCCTGCGCATTCGCAAGTTGCGCCAGCGTATAGACCCGTCCGATTTCCTCTAACAATCCTCTGAGACTCGCAGGCTGATCCTCGATGGCGAACCAATCTGAGTCCTCGGGCATCAGGCCGCTGCCATCCGGCATGCGATCGACCCAGCCGACGGTGCGCGGCGAGACGGCGTGGGCAATCTCCCGCGACGTGGGGTCAAAGCCCACCAACTGACTGAGCTGACCGAACAGGCCGAAATCACCCGCACCCGGGCGACGACCCAGCATGAAGGGTTGATTAGCGAGATGCGCCTCCATCGCAGCGAGGAACCGCCGATAGCTGGCATCAATTATGGGCGCTGTTTCCTCGTTGGAACCGACCACCCACAATCTTTCGATCTGCCGCTGGGCAATATGGTCCTTGAATTGCTGGAACATCTCTTGAGGCATGGAGACATCCATGCAGAGCGGTAATTTAGTGCCCGCATTGTCGGCATCGGCCTCGAAGTGCCAGCGGTAATGAAACATGTACTTGGTGCACCACTCGTCGGCGAAGTCCTCAATGAGGTAATCGATAAAGGCGAGGGCCGGATCCTCTGGCAACACCGACCGACCGGCATGCTCTGCCTCCAGCCTGCGAATAATGGGCGTAGAATCACAGTGCGCCGTGACCTCATCACCCTCCTCAAAGAAAAAGGTGGGCATGAAGGTCGGTTTGGGCGCCTCGACACCGAGCGCCTGGCACGTCGTTTCGGGCTGGCCCCAGGTGATCACGTAAGGGATGCGTCGGTAGCGCAACAGTGCGACCATTTTCTGGGTATAGGGCGAGCCAGTTCCCCCCACCAGCTGGACGGGTTCGCGAGACATTGTTGGGACTCCTTGCGGCATCACAGAAGGACCTATATATTGGCATAATTAGTGCCAATAAGTAAGCGCTGAGGAGAACACCGATATGACATCACGACGCAAACTATGGCTCGGCTCAGTTTTGCTCTACGCGCTGTTCGTCAGCTGGTACACCGACTTTGGTGGCCCGCTTACGGAGGAGGAAATCCAGGCGTTCATTGTTAAGACGCAGGATCGGGATCTCGGTGGCGACCCCTCTGCTCGTGGGGCGCTGCTCGAATTTCTCCGCAATGACACGGGTCAACAATTTTTGATGCTCAACGCGGTAGATCTGGCGAAGAACCCCCCCGAGATCGAAGGCGCACCGCCTGACGCCGACGCCGAGACGCTCATCGATCTTTATATGGAGCATATGATTCCCGCACTGCTCTCGCGAGCAAGCCATCCCGTCGTGGTCGGGAAATCGGTGGCCGACAGTTTGGACCTGCTGGGCATTGAAGGTGCAGAGGAATGGTCAGACGGTGCGATCATGCGTTACCGAAGTCGACGAACATTCATCGACATTATCGGCAACCCCGAGTTCTACGAGCGCCACGACTTCAAAATAGCGGGCCTTGAGAAAACCATTGCTTACCCCATCGAGCCGCGAATTCATCTCGGCGACTTGCGGCTACTGTTCGGTCTGTTTCTGCTGGCGGCAACGGCGCTCATCGACGCCCGCCTGGCGCGAAAAGAGCCCCGTGCCGACTCCCGTTAGCCTTCTTGGTTTTTCGTCGCAAGTTGTATAGCTTGGCGCGACTCACATCACACGCTCAGATACTGCATGACACTACAACGACCACAGCTCAAAGACCTTGAAGCCGTTCGGCACCGCTACGCTGCGGAGCGTGACAAACGCATCCGCGAGGACGGCAACGACCAGTACGTCGAAATCGCTGGGGATTTGGCGCACTACGTGGACGATCCCTATGTCGAACAAGGATTTCAGCGGGAGCCTATCGACAAGGCCGTCGATGCACTGATTATCGGTGGCGGCTTCGGCGGGTTACTGGCGGGCGCGCGGCTTCGACAGGCCGGCGTTAAAGACATTTGCGTTGTTGAGAAGGGCGGCGACTTTGGCGGTACCTGGTACTGGAACCGCTACCCCGGCGCACAGTGTGATGTGGAGTCCTATATTTATCTGCCGCTGCTCGAAGAACTCGGCTACGTACCGAAAGAAAAATACTCCCATGCGCCGGAGATTCTCGAGCACAGCCGCGCCATTGCCAGACACTTTGATCTTTATGACGGCGCGCTGTTTCAGACCGGGGTGAAAGAATTGCGCTGGAGCGAAGACGAGCGCCGTTGGTTTGCCAGCACTGACCGCGGTGACGTCATCCGCGCCCGCTTTGTCTCACTCGCCAGCGGCCCGCTGAACCGCCCCAAACTCCCGGGCATTCCGGGAATACGCGACTTTAAAGGCCATACTTTCCATACCAGCCGCTGGGACTACGGCTACACCGGCGGCACGGCCGAGGGCGGTCTAGACAAGCTGGCAGATAAGCGCATCGCGGTGATCGGCACGGGGGCGACGGCAGTGCAGTGCGTGCCCCACCTTGCGGCGAGTGCAGGGCATCTATACGTCTGTCAGCGCACGCCGTCGAGTATCGACGTGCGGGACAACCGCCCCACCGACCCCGATTGGGCCGCTGAGCTCAAGCCGGGCTGGCAGCGAGAGCGGATGGATAACTTCAACGCCTTGGTCTCAGGCCAGCCACAGGAAGTCGACCTCGTCGACGACGGTTGGACCTCTTTAATCGGCAAAATGCTCAGGCTTTATCTTGAGAGCCAGGAAGGCGAGGCGCTCAGCCTGCCTGACATCATGGATCTCGCGAACCTCGAAAAAATGAACGAGCTGCGCGCCCGAATCGAAGCGCTCGTTGAAGACCCCGACACCTCGGAAGCGCTCAAGCCCTGGTATCGCATGTTCTGCAAGCGCCCCTGCTTCCATGATCAGTACCTGCAGACCTTTAATCAGGACAGCGTCACGCTGGTCGATACCGAAGGCCAGGGTGTTGAGCGGATCACCGAATCCGGCGTGGTCGTCGCAGGCGTGGAGTACCCCGTAGACTGCATTGTTTACGCCACGGGCTTTGAGGTCGGCACCGGTTTTCAGCGCGTCAGCGGCTTCGAGATTTACGGCCGGGATGGCCTGTCACTGAGTGACAAATGGGCCGATGGCATTCGCACACTGCACGGCATGCATATGCATGGATTCCCCAACTGCTTTCTGATGAGCACCATTCAGGGCGGCTTCACCGTGAACTACCCCCACATGCTCGACGAAGTCGCGACCCACGTCGCCCACATTGTTGGCCACACGCTGGCCGTAGAAAAAGAAGTGGTGGAAACCAGCGCTGAGGCGGAAGCCGACTGGGTGCAGACGATTCTGGACAAGGGTATTCGCGGCGGGATTATTGGCGATGAGACCTGCACACCGGGTTACTACAACAACGAAGGCAAGCCGCGAGAGCACTTTGAGCAGATGGTGTCCTACGGTGATGGACCCATCCCATTCTTCAACCTACTCGCCAAGTGGCGCGATACAGGTGACTTTGCCGGGCTGACCATCGATTGAACGACGGCCTCTTAGCGCCCTTAACTGAGTCCTAACGCAGACGCGGTAACAAACGCGGCGTATTGGCCACATAGGCCTGATATATCGGGTCATCGCCCCACAGCTGCTGACCGCGGCGCGCCAAAGTGGGAATGCCGCTGATGCGTGTTAGCAAGGCATAAACAAAGAGCGGTGAAAGCATCACCACCCACTGGGTGCCCGATA
>JAHEJH010000192.1 GCA_024638905.1 Luminiphilus sp. | reverse complement strand
CGCCAAGTGCAGGGAGAGGGGTGTCTCCCGACACATTGTTGTGCAGCCTCACCACGGTGAGGGGTCCGGGAAATGGCTGGCGGTGGGTATTGCCGCCACAAGACACCCTGCGCTTCAATCGCAGGGTATCCCGCTGCCCCCCGTGTGCGTTGCCCGCATCGGATTGGAGGGTCGCTGTTGTTACCGCCGGAAAAGTGGCTCTTTTTTTACATTAGCGCGGCGCTGAGCTGCTGTCGAAAACTCTTTTTTCATCAGCATCGATTGCCTTCATTCGTCCTAGGCATAAGGCAATGTTCACGGGGCTTTCGGCCCCCCATATCTCGGTGGCCGGGTGGCGGTAGGTGGTATTTTTTTTCGGGAAGGTCAGTTTGCCAGCATTCGCCGCAAGTCTATAAGGCATGGGCATGGCGACTTGGACGAGAGCAAGGGAGATTTTTTCTTAAAGCCCGGTGATCCGGGCCCCATATCGAGGCGTAATTTTAGCAATCGGATGATCGACTCTCCGGTTGAGCCATCTTCCCCCAGGTGGCGAATTCTTGCCCCGGCCTCTGGCCGGGGTTTTTTTTGGAGGCTCGTGATGCAAAATCGCACCGTCATGCTGGGTCTGGGTTACGCCGGTTTGCTGCCTTTTTATGGGTTTTTGGCGGGGGCATGGCTGCTCACCGATTGGCCCGGAGCCGTTTCCGTTCAGGGGTTTGTCATGTACTCGCTGGGTATCCTCTGTTTTTTGGGCGGAACGATATGGGGCCGGGTCCAATCCGTCGAGGAGCCGCTGATGGCGCGACTGCTCATTAGTAACGGCGTCGTACTGTTCGCGGTAGCAGCGGTCTTAACAGCCAAAGCGTGGCTGGCAGCGGTGGCTTTGATGGCGGGGTATCTGGCGCTACTCTGGTACGAACGCGGTGCAGAGAACTTGCCCGCGTGGTACGCCGCTATGCGGCGAAATTTAACGCTGGGCGTGGTGCTGGCGCACGGATTATTCTTCGCACAGCAGTCACTTCAGTCCCAGATCTAGGGAGAGATCGATGCTGGAAGATCCGCGTCATGTAACCACGCGGCGTCCACTGAAATGGGCCGAGCTCCGACTGTCTCCAACAGTCCGGTGATTTTGCGGCCTCCCTCATCAAGAAAAGCCTCGCAGGCTGCCAGCGCGCCGACATGCAGCCTCAGGCAGGGCGAGTGCCGACCTTTCATGTCAGTCAGGTAAGTGGCGGTGTCGTCCTCCTGCCAATCGGTCTCAAGTGTGGTGATGATCTGCTCCGGCGCGCCAATCAAATCAACGGGCAGGACCATCACCGTTGGATAGTCGGTCGCAGACAGCAGCGCAGTAATCCCTGCGCAGGGCCCTTGGTTGGCGACCGATTCGCACAGTATCCGATCAGCGAAATGCTGATAGAAATGGGGGTGATCACGGCAACAGATTAAAATCTCGCCAGCGCCTTGCGGACGCGGCACCACGATCCCGGCGACCAGCGGGCGGCCTTGATGGGCGATGAGCCCCTTGTCACGGCCACCCCAGCGGGCGCCCTGACCGCCGGCCAAAATACCTAAGCTGTAAGCCCGCACTGCATTCAAAGTTCACTCCCTCTATGGGATCATCGGTACTCAGTCTGACTATAGCTCATGCCGCCTATGTCGCGTGTCCTGGCACTCGATACCGCCACTCATGCCTGTACCCTTGCCTTGTACGATGGGGGCGAGGTCTGTGGGCGCCATGAAATCGTGGCGCGTGCGCACAACCGTCACATTCTTGGAATGTTGTCGGCGATTTTGAAAGATCGGGCGCTGGCTGATGCCGTCGATGTTATCGCTTGCGGCGTGGGACCGGGATCGTTCACTGGTCTGCGCGTTGCAGTGAGTGTGGCGCAGGGGTTGGCGTGGTCTCAGGAACTGCCAGCGCACGGATTCTGCTCTCTGACTGCGCAAGCCCACACCGCTGGGCATCATGGCCTTTTGCATGACGGTGACCGTGTCCTCTCCACCATTGATGCCCAGATCGATCAGTTATACGGGCTCTGGGGTGAGTGGCGTGGTGGTGCATTCGCTGCCGATGGTGAGGCGTTTGTGTGCGCGCCAGAGGGCTTGCTGGCTGAATCATCGCGTCCGGCGACCATAGTGATCGGATCCGGTGCGCGATATGAGGAGCGCATGCCTAGCGACCTCATGTCGACTGCCCGTTGGCTCCCGGACGTGACACCGGACGCTCGGGTCATGGCCGAGCTGTTGGGTACGGGCTCGCTGGCGTTACTGCCGAAGCCCGCTTACGCGCTGTCGCCACAGTATGTTCAGCGCGATATTGGCTGGAAGAAATTGTCGGAGCAGGGCCGCCGTGACTGAGTGGGTCCAGGTCGTGGCGCTGGCTCTGATTCAGGGCATTACCGAATTTCTGCCGGTATCGAGTTCTGCTCATCTGATTTTGCCCGCGCAGATATGGGGCTGGGTCGATCAGGGCCTGCTGTTTGACGTCGCCGTGCATGCCGGCACCCTGTGCGCGGTGCTCTGGTACTTCCGCGATACGGTAGTCAACCTGGCAAAGAGCCTCCTACCCGGTGGGCCCTCCGACCGGTCAGAGCTATGGGCGCTGGTTGTCGCGACGGTGCCTGTGGTGTTGGTCGGTTTGCTGTTCAGGGATGTGATCGCCAGCGATGCGCGCGCTGTTAATGTCATTGTCGTAACAACGCTGCTGTTCGGTGTGCTGCTAGGCATCGCCGACCGGCTCTCCCGGCGTGGCGCACGACACACAGGCCCCGTCTCACTCCGTGATGCCCTGTTGATTGGTCTGGCACAGATGTTTGCCCTGATCCCCGGGACATCACGATCCGGTGTGACGATCACAGCTGCCTTGTTTCTGGGTTACCATCCCGCCGCCGCCGCCCGCTTCTCTTTTTTGCTGAGTGTGCCGGTGATTGGGGGCGCCGTGGTGCTGATGCTGGCGACCATGGGGTCAGGCGAATCATCGCTGTCAGGCGGGGCGGTTTTAACCGCATTCGGGCTCTCGGCGATGTTTGCTTACGCCACGATCAAAGCCTTTATGATTTGGGTTGAGCGAATCGGGCTAATGCCTTTTGTGCTGTATCGATTGGCTTTGGGATTGGTATTGTGGGTGTGGATCATTCAGGGTTAATGACATGACGCAGATCGAAGCACTGCTCGGCTTTCTCGATGAGGCGGTCACGCCATTTCATGCTGTGGCGGCGATGTCCCGGCGGCTGAGCGATGCCGGCTTTGAGGAGGTCGAGCGGTTCGACGCTGAGACGATGGCCGCTGGTCGAGGTTATTTCATGACCCGGCAGGGTAGTTCGCTAATTGCGGTGCGGGCTGGGCAGGGTCGCCCCGACGCGGGGCTGCGCTTGGTCGGCGCGCATACGGACAGTCCGAACCTCTCAGTCAAACCCAACCCGGTTAAAGGTCGCGATGGTTGTGTGCAGTTGGGGGTCGATGTCTATGGTGGCGCGCTCCTCAATCCCTGGTTTGACCGTGATCTCGCCATAGCGGGTCGCGTAACGTTGCTGACTCCATCGGGAGAGCTCTGTTCCACGCTCTTTGATTCGGCCCGCCCGGTCGCCGTCGTGCCCAGTCTGGCGATTCACCTCGATCGGGAGGCCAACAAACAGCGCAGTATCAATCCACAGAAAGACGTGGTGCCGTTGGTTATGCTGGGGGATCCCCAGCAGTTTGACTTCAAGGCGTGGCTCGCCGAGACCCTCACAGCACAGGATTCTCAGTGGCAGGATGCACGGGTGATGGACTACGAGCTATCTCTTTACGACGTTCAGCCACCCGCCATCGCAGGCATCGATGAGTCCTGGATTACCTCTGCCCGACTGGACAACCTGCTGAGTTGTTTTGCGGGCCTCAGCGCGCTGATTGATACCGAAGATGCAGAATGGTCGATGCTGGTGGCGACTGACCACGAGGAGGTGGGGAGCGCCTCAACGGTGGGCGCTCAAGGGCCAATGCTGATGGATGCGCTGACCGCACTGGTGCCCAACCCCCAAGACAGCCAGCAGCTCCGCACGGATTCGTGGATGCTGTCGGTGGATAACGCGCATGCGGTGCACCCCAACTATGCGGACAAGCATGACGACCAACACAGCCCGCGACTCGGAGGCGGCCCTGTGGT